>CALMUC010000112.1 GCA_937872845.1 uncultured Lachnospiraceae bacterium
TATATTCATCTCAAGCAAAAAAGGGAGTAGCTGAACGCCTTGAAAGAGGTGGTTTTGTAACCGACAACCGGTATCGAGAGATACCCGTAGCAAATGAGATAGCAAGACTTTTATTGTGGCAGAGGTCATGATAGGAGTCTTTTTTTATTATGAAATATAGAAAATCTGCCGCAATAGTCTGCTAAAAAGAAAGAGAGGATAAACGATGAGTAACGAAATGATGAAACGGGAAATGCAGGAAGCAGTACAGGCAGGGGAGCGGGCGCTTCAGAGCCTTTACGCAGCAAGGGATAAGTTGGGAAGTGCGAGAAACTGGGGCATTTTTGATATGCTTGGAGGAGGCTTTATCAGTGACTTTGTGAAGCATTCTAAAATGAATGACGCAGCTGCGTTGATGGAACAGGCGAAAAGCGATATTCAGCGTTTTCAGAGAGAATTAAGAGATGTGCAGGTTTCCTTGGATCTGCGCATGGAAATCGGCAGCTTCCTTTCCTTTGCGGATTTCTTTCTGGACGGGCTGGTGGCAGATTATATGGTGCAGAGCAAGATTGCAGATGCAAGAGAACAGGTGGATGATGCCATCAACCGGATAGAAAAGATACTTGCTGATGTGAAAAATCGGATGAATGGGGAGGTGTAGCATATGGGATGCCTGGGAAATGTGTTGTGGTTTGTGTTTGGCGGCGCAGTCAGTGGGCTGAGCTGGTGTCTGGCAGGTTGTCTCTGGTGTATTACCGTTGTGGGGATTCCGGTGGGGATGCAGTGTTTTAAATTTGCGGCGCTTAGTTTTTTCCCCTTTGGAAAAGAGGTGCAGTATGGTGGCGGAGCTGGTTCGTTCCTTTTGAATATCATCTGGCTGATTGTATCCGGTCTGCCTCTTGCACTGGAGCATCTGGCGTTGGGTACAGCTTTATGTGTGACGATTATCGGAATCCCGTTTGGTTTACAGCAGTTTAAACTGGCGAAACTGGCATTGATGCCGTTTGGTGCGGAGGTGTATTAAGATGCGATTATTTGATAAAAGGACGCCGCTTCAGAAAGAGTGGGAAAAGCTGGAAGTACAGGAGCAGAGATTCCTTCAGAAGCGTTCAGAGAAAAGGGAGAGCATTCTGAATCAGAAACTGGAGGAAAAGATACCGCCGAAACTTCAGAAAACATTGGATACCGCTTTTGCGAAGGCATTTGCTCTGATTTTCGAGAAAGGAACCGGGGTTATTGAAAAGACGTATCAGCGGACAAAACTGGAGCAGGATTATCAGGTGCGGCAGTATATGGCGGATGTAAAGCAGAATTCCAAATCCCTCCGCTCTTTTTCTAAAAAGGCAAGAGATACGGGAACAAAGAATTTACTGCTATCCGGTGTGTCTGGAATCGGGATGGGCGTATTGGGAATCGGTCTGCCGGATATTCCGGTATTTACAGGGATGATTTTAAAGAATATTTATGAGACTGCTCTGCAGTATGGATACAGCTATGAAAGCAGGGAAGAAAAATATTTTATCTTATTATTGATCCGGGGAGCAGTATCCTATGGGGATACACTTTGTGAGATTGACGGGAAAGTAAATGAATTTATCAGAAACGGAATACTGCCGGAAGAGTATCAGGATAAGGAGCAGATCGAACAAACGGCGGGAGCTTTGTCAAAAGAGCTTCTGTATATGAAGTTCTTACAGGGAATTCCGGTGGTTGGTGCTGTAGGCGGAGCTTATGATGCAGTCTACATGAAACGGATCACAGAGTATGCAGAGCTGAAATACCGGCACAGGTATCTGGCGGGGCGGAAAAAGGCAGAGAATGGACAATTATGTAAAAGGTGTAAAAGTTATAGAGATATATGATGCCGCAAATAAGGAATTGCTGGTAAAGTATGATGATAAGCATAATATAGACAAGGTTATTTCTGCTTTAAATATAAAATCATGGAAAGAGACAGAAAAAAGCATAGGTATGAACCCTAAATATACCATAAAATTTTATTGCGATACTACGAACCAAGATGAAGAAAAAGATATAAAAGAAATTACCCTTTATGAAAATGGGGAATATGCTACGATTTTTATTACTTCTCCTGGCGGAGTAAAACAAAACTATAAAACGAGCATTGATATTTCTGAATTGGTTATCTAATAATATTTGTGTAATGAGAATGAAAATCTAATTCTTTCAAGTTTAACTAAGACATTCCCGGAGCAAATGCTCATGGCATTGAAGCGGATACAAACACTATTGTTTGATAGAAATAAGAGAGGTTATTTATAATAAAATGAGCCGCCAGAACTGTAGGGGTGATGCAGTACGGGCGGCTCATTTTCTATCTAAACGGATGTATCCGGAAGTTCCGGCAGTTGATCGGTGAGTTCTTCATATCCGAGAATATCTCCGGCACATGGCATCGATTGCCCTGTTCCCTGCTGTGGTTTCCGGAAGTACAGCCGATACCGATGTCCCTCTAGGAGTTTGATATTCTTTTCCAGTGAGAAGGCGTATTCCTTTCCGTTATCACTGGCAAACCAATATTGCTGGTTTTTCCCGAAGAGTGTCTGTTCCCGTTTCGTGCAGCTTACGTCCAGTGACAGATAAGCATGTGTATGGATCAGGTGGTAGAAACTGAGTGCACGCAAGATGCTGCAGATTCCGATGAGGAGGCTCATGAGGATAAAGAGCCGGTCATGGGTGGCGATCCCGAAGATGCACCCAAAAAGTACACAGAAAAAGCCGATTGCACTGATGGCAACCAGCTTTGTGAAAAATGGTTTTGGCATAAGGTTCCTAGATCGGAAGAGCACAC
>CALMUC010000113.1 GCA_937872845.1 uncultured Lachnospiraceae bacterium
TGAACCAATTCGGACTGATTTTCAGTCTATTTATCGAGTGATTTCATCGTCGGGAATAAAATTACGTCTTTTATTGCTTCTGCCCCTGTCAGGAGCATCGTAAGTCTGTCTATTCCATATCCGATTCCCCCTGTCGGAGGCATACCGATTTCAAGTGCATTAAGGAAATCTTCATCTGTATGCTCTGCCTCATCATCACCGGCAGCTGCATTTGCATCCTGCGCTGCGAAACGCTGACGCTGGTCTATAGGATCATTAAGTTCTGAATATGCATTACACATTTCCCAGCCGTTTATATAAAGTTCGAAACGTTCTACCTTCGATGGATCATCAGGCTTTTTCTTGGTAAGAGGGCTTATCTCAATCGGATGATCCATTATAAATGTTGGCTGAATCATCTTATCTTCGCAAAATTCATCAAAGAAAAGATTTATAATATCGCCTTTTTTATGACGGTCTTCATATTGTATATGATTTTCATCAGCAATTTTTTTCGCATCTTCATCAGTTTGAACCGAGTCAAAATCAATACCCGTTTCTTCCTTAATAGCATCTACCATCGTCAGCCTGCGAAATGGCTTACCGAGATCAATTTCCTGTCCTTTATAAATCACAGTTGCAGTTCCATTGACCTTTTCGGCAAGATATCGGAACATGGATTCTGTAAGTTCCATCATTCCATTATAATCTGTATATGCCTGATAAATCTCCATCAGCGTAAATTCAGGATTATGTCTTGTATCTACACCTTCATTTCTGAACACTCTGCCGATTTCAAATACCCTCTCCATGCCGCCTACAATCAGACGTTTAAGATAAAGTTCAAGCGATATTCGCAGTTTTCTTTCTTCATCAAGTGCATTGTAATGAGTGATAAATGGGCGAGCTGCAGCTCCTCCGGCATTTTCAACAAGCATAGGGGTTTCAACTTCAATAAAGTTCCTGTCATCCAGGAAATTACGAATTTCACGGATGATTTTAGAACGTTTCATGAAAACTTCCTTCGAATCAGGATTCATAATAAGATCAACATAGCGCTGACGATAACGAAGATCTGTATTGGTTAATCCATGAAACTTTTCAGGAAGAATCTGAAGTGACTTGGAAAGCAGCGTCACTTCCATGGCATGGATAGATACCTCACCTGTCTTTGTCTGAAATACAAATCCCTTTATACCTACTATATCGCCTATATCAAGATGTTTAAAATCCGCATAATTTTCCTGTCCTAAATCATTTCTTGTAACATAAATCTGAATATTTCCATCTCTGTCCTGAACATTTCCAAATGAAGCTTTTCCCATAACACGTTTGCTCATCAAACGTCCAGCTACGGAAACTCTCTTTTCTTCCGGGATTTCATCAAATGACGGAATTATACTTTTTCCTTCTGCATCATGAAGAATTACTGTCTCATACTTTTCAAAATTTTTTTTGATTTCATCAGTATGCTGTTCCTGATCATATTTTGTTATTGTAAATGGGTTTTTTCCCGTACTCTGCAGTTCTGCAAGTTTTTCAGCTCTGACTTTGCGAAGCTGATTTACATCCTGAACTTTTTCCTGCTGAGAATTCTGCTTACCACTTTGTTTCTCATTATTCATTTGATTCTTTTCGTCTGCCATTTTCATACCTCTCTTATATGATTCAAAATTCTCATACCGTTTGTAAAAAAAACAGCATGTAAGACATGTTTCTTACACGCTGTTCCATCTTATCTCTGTTTCCGTCTTACTTCTGACTGCCTATATTAATTTAATTCCTATGAAAATCAAGAATCTTATATTTAAAAGAACCGTTTGGAGCTTCAACTGCAACTATATCTCCAACTTTTCTTCCACGGATAGCCATTCCTACAGGACACTCATCTGAAATGCTTCCCTTTAAAATGTCCGACTCTGTTGAAGTTTTGATTTCATATGTATATTCTTCTTTGGTATCATCATTCTGAAGATGAACGCTGCATCCTATCTGAACTGTATCAGTATCTACTCCGCCTTCATCAACAATTATATGATGTTTCTGAATATCTTCGAGTTCAACAATACGATTTTCAATCTCACTCTGTTCATCTTTTGCTGCATCATACTCGGCGTTTTCAGAAAGATCCCCTTGTTCACGTGCAACTTTAAGCTTTTCAGCATTCTCACGACGACGGTTTACTTTCAGATCTTCGAGTTCTGCCATCAGCTGTGCATATCCAGCCTTGGTAAGTCTAACTACTGCCATATGTTTTCCTACCTCTTTCAATTAAAACGTTTTCACTAACAAAACAAAAAGTGCGGCTGGCGGGAGTTGAACCCGCACCCGAGTTAAGTCGGACTAGAACCTGAATCTAGCTTGTCTGCCAATTCCAACACAGCCGCATGCAATTAAAGATAATAGCAAAAATCACCAATTATTGCAAGTGTCATTTAATCATTACCTCGTTTAATCATTTAACTGCAAACAATTTTGCCATTAAATAATATTAAATCACTTGATTTTTTTATCAGTTAATATTTAAATCTATTAACTTTCAGTTTGCAAAACTGCTTTTATTTATATGAAAAGCCGGGGTCAAGACCCCGACTTTTCAATTTTGCTATTATTCTGCATCTGTTCCTGATGATTTTGTATCTCCTGATGTTGAATCACTGATTGAAGCATTACTTGATGATGCATCTGTTGCTGATGCTTTTACTATAACTGCATTCTTATAAATGAAATCTATCACCTTATCTTCAAGAACCATAAAATAATAGTCATCATCTTTATATCCATATTGAGAATTAAGTTTGCTGACATCTGTAAGACCTGTCTGTGTAAGAAGATCCTTAACTTTGGCATCCTTCTCTTTTTCAGAAACTGTTATATTCTCTTCTTCTGAGATTTTTGAAACAACCATCTTTTCACGAATATACGATTCTACTGAGCTCTTAACTTCCTTTTGAAATGACTCCGACGTATAACCATAATATGAAAGATATGTTTCAAGATCTATATTATTTGACTCAGCTGTTTGTGTCATGCTGTCTGTAATCTGTTGAATACGTTCCTTCATTTCAGATTCAGGGTATTCAGTAATTGTAGCTCCGTCAATAACCTGCTGAAGAAGATTCTGCTCATCTGTCTTTTTATCTGTTTCTGTATTTGAATCTTCATGCTGCTTACGCATTGCTTTTTCATATTCGTCTGTCGTTTTATAATCAGTTGCTGAAGCAACTAATGCATCATCATAATCAGGTGCTACAGTCTCCGATATATAATTAAGTGTTGTGGCAAATACAGCGGCCTTACCATTTAACTTATCATTACCATAATTTTTAGGAAATGTTACTTTAACATCAAATGCATCTCCCGGCGTATGTCCGACAATCTGTTTATCAAATCCATCAACATATCCACTTTGTCCCAAAGTGATTGTTGTACCTTTACCCTGTGTACTTCCACCGTCAAATTCAGTACCATCAATAGATCCTGTATAATCAATGTTTACTGCATCACCATATGTTGCAGCACGGTCTGTAATTTTATTTGTTTTAGAATTATCACTTATAAGTTTCTCTACATCACTCTTGATATCTGCATCCGTAACTGTAGTATGAGTTGGTGTATATTTTAATCCCTTATAATCTCCAAGTGTTACATACTGATTATAGTTTTTCTCCAGCTTCTCAACCGTCGAAGCATTTTTCGATGACTTACCGCAGCCTGCAAGAGCAGATAAAACCATCATTCCAACTAATGCTGCACTAATCTTCTTAAACTTCATAAATCATATTTCCTTTCCTGCTACATAATCTTTATGTAAATGTCAAATCAATGTGCAAAAACTTATACAAAATTTTTTTATATCACACACATTGCCATCTGCATACATCAAAATTAAAAAATTAACTTCTCGATAATAACACAATGCTTTTAAAATTTAAAGACAATTTTCCGGTTTTCACAAAAAGGGCAACTTATTTTCACATAAATTAATATGCGTGTTATAATATTTTTGCATTTCGGGTAATAAATTACAAATCCGGCAAGAAATAAAATCTGGTTCAGGTTATAATGTTTTTACACTTTACTTAATAAGGAGAAAAAAAATGGTACAGAGCGTAACTGTCAAACTGAAAAAACTGAATGCTAATGCTGTAATTCCCACTTATGGAACTGAATTTTCTGCAGGTGCAGATCTGTATGCCTGTACAGATGAATCCGTCACGGTTCCTGCCGGTGCGACAGTAAAAATAAAAACTGGTATCGCAATCGAATTGCCTGAAGGATATGCAGGGCTTGTATATGCCAGAAGTGGACTTGCCACCAAACGAGGACTTGCTCCAGCAAATAAAGTTGGTGTGATTGATTCAGATTATCGTGGAGAAATAATGGTAATGCTCCATAATCACTCTGATAAAGATGAAATCATTGAGTCTGCTGAAAGAATTGCACAGCTTATAATAACTCCTTACGTAAAAGGCATTTTTGAAACAAGTGATTCCCTTTCAGACACAGTCCGCGGTGAAGGCGGCTTTGGTTCAACAGGACGTCAATAACTGCAAAGTAAGCAAAATCATCCTTTTCATAAACATAATCAAATAAATAAAAGCAGCTGTCTCATGGATATTCACGAGACAGCTGCTTTTTATCAAAATGAAACTTTTTTATAAATATTCTGATCTACAGATTTTCTATAAGAAAACTCAGGATCTGATTTCTTTTTCCATTTATCAAATATTTTATTAATGTAACTGCTTCTTCTGGTCTGCAAAGTTTCTTCTTTCTTTTTGTTGGTTGCATCGCGATCTGTGAGTGATTTCATATAAAAAATATGATATCCATACTCCGATTCGACAACAAGACTATAAGAACCGTTTTTCAAATCATAAAGTACATCTTTTATCTTATCACCATATTCATTCTTGATTTCAGCAGGCGACATCGTGTGCCAGTCAGCATTTTCCAATCCATAATATTCTGCCAGTCCCTCAATATTTGCCTCTGATGTTCCAGAAGCCTCAGCATCGACAGGATTAATAAGTGTATTATATGCCTGCAATGCACGTTCATGCTGTGCTGATTTATCATTATCTGAAAGCTCTGTCACATCTCCATTTGAGGCAACATCATAATATGAAAAACATAGATCATAAAATGTAGTCTCACGAGCTTCCTCATCAGAAACTTCAATTCCTGCATCGCTTACAATTTTATCATAAACCTTATCTGCAAGAATATTCTGTTCCAATACAGCAAGAACAAGTTCCTTATCTAACTGCTTTTCCTTTATCTGATTATCTGTAAGATCAAAATAAAAAGCATCCGTCTCACTCGCCGCATATGAAATATCTGTACTGTTTAAAGATATATTGTAATCACTGGCATGTTTATCCAACATTTTCACACGAATAATTTCCGAAATGATTTTCTCTCTTATTTCATCAGAAAGAATCTGACTTCCATCCTTTGTTGCAGATACATCCAGTTTCCAGATTCCTTTTCCATATAAATTTTCATAATGATCGGTTATCGTTTCAGCATAAATATAAACTTCTCCAAGTGAGATATTTTCACCATCAAATGTAAATACCGTATCCGATTCAGGTCTTTCTGTATCAATTGATGTCTCTTTACTTGTTGTCTTTGTATCATCACTTCCAGTATTTATCGGCAGCATACTGCATCCCGAAAAGGAAAAAATCATGACAAACGTGATAATAGCCGCCAAAGTTTTTTTTGAATTACGAATCAGTCTATTTATCATCGTAAAATGACAAATGCATTTATTTTTTAACATTTTATATTTAATAAAATCTCTCATTCATTTCCCTTTCACTTGATTTCACTTAATACATTTTTATTTATCTTTCATTTCCGGGTGCACAATAATCATCTCTGAAATCAGCTCTACTGTATCTTCTATATCCTGCATCATCTGGTTTTGCTGTGCACTCCCTGAAACCTTAACAGAGAATCCCGACTTTAATCCTGTCAAAAGCCGCGCTCTAACTGCCTCATGTCTATGGTTAAATTTCTTAAGAAACACAGGAATCTTCTCAACATGAACTGCCGTTCCATTTAAAATGAAGAAATCGGTCATGTTTGTATCCTGATGATAACAAATTTCAGTGATTTTGGCTGAATGAGCCTTATTTCTGAGAAGTGCAGTCCTTATTAATCTCTCCATTTCCTTAGGAGGATTTCCAAACCGATCACGTGCCTCTTCTATAACACTCTCTGCATCTTCTTCACTTGTTATACGTGCAATTTTCTTGTAAAGATCAAGTTTCAATCCCTCATTTTTCACATATGTATCAGGTACAAATGCATCAACCGGAATTTCCAGTCTCGTATCAAAATCCACTTCAATTTTCTCACCTTTAAGAGTTCTGATTGCATGATTAAGCATTTTCACATAAAGATCATATCCAACATCTTCCATGTGACCTGATTGAACATTGCCCAGAACATTTCCGGCACCTCTGATTTCCAGATCCTTTAATGAAATCTTATATCCCGAACCAAGATCAGTAAATTCCCTTATTGCAGAAAGACGTTTTTCTGCTACATCTTTCAGAATTTTTCCTTTCTGATACATAAGAAATGCATATGCGTTTCTGTCTGAACGTCCAACACGCCCCCTAAGCTGATAAAGCTGTGCAAGTCCAAATTTATCTGCATTTTGAATAATTATTGTATTTACATTGGAAATATCAAGTCCAGTTTCTATTATTGTTGTTGAAACAAGTACATCTATTTCATGTTTAATAAACTCATGCATAATATTTTCAAGTTCTCGTGCGTTCATTTTTCCATGTGCATATTGAATTCTTATTTCAGGCAGCATTTCACGAAGTCCCGCCGCAACATCAGCAATATCCTCTACACGATTATATACATAATACACTTGTCCTTTTCTTGCAAGTTCTCTGTTTATAGCTTCTTTCACAATTTCACGATCATATTCCATAACATATGTCTGAATAGGTCTTCTATCTACAGGGGGTTCTTCAAGAAGACTCATATCCCTTATACCAACAAGGCTCATATGAAGTGTTCGCGGAATAGGCGTTGCTGTCAGTGTAAGTACATCAACTGTTTTTTTAAGTTCCTTTATCGTTTCTTTAGCTTTTACTCCAAATCGCTGTTCCTCATCTATTATAAGAAGTCCAAGCTTAAAAAAGCTTACATCCTTTGAAAGCAGCCGATGAGTTCCGATAACTATATCAACTTTTCCAGATTTAAGATCTGCAATCGTCTCCTTTATTTCTTTTGTTGTGCAAAATCTTGTCAAAACACGAACTCTGACTGGAAAATCCTTCATTCTTTCAGTGAAAGTATTATAATGCTGTTCTGCAAGAATAGTAGTAGGTACAAGATATGCTGCCTGCTGTCCATCCTGAACACATTTAAATGCTGCCCTGAGTGCAATTTCAGTTTTGCCAAATCCTACATCTCCGCAAATAAGGCGATCCATTATTTTATCACTTTCCATATCCTTTTTAGTATCACGGATTGCATGAATTTGATCTGGTGTTTCATCATACGGAAACATTTCCTCAAATTCTCTCTGCCACTCAGTATCTTTTGAAAATGAATAGCCTCTGTTATTCTGCCTGATTGCATAGAGATTCACAAGTTCTTCTGCAACACTCTCCACAACATCTCTGACACGGCTGGTAGTTTTTCCCCATGCGGTGCCACCCAATTTATTCAGTTTTGGTTTTCTGCCGTCCTTCTCAGAAAATTTACCTATTCTGTTCATATCCTCTACAGGAACATAGAGCTTACCACCATCAGCATATTCTATATTTATAAAATCCTTAGTTCTTCAGA
>CALMUC010000114.1 GCA_937872845.1 uncultured Lachnospiraceae bacterium
AATTTCCCTTGTCCTTATCTTCAGATTTTCTTCATCATTTCTGGATGAGAAATAATAATTTCCCGGTTTTCCTTCTTTGTCAGTAAAATTTATATGGTACATATTTAAAAAAGGATTGTCCGTAATTTTATCAAGAGACTGTATATGCTTCATTCAAATATCTCCCTTTCATGCATCTGTACTTTTAACATATTTGCTTTTATATCTTTATTTTTATATCTTTACCTTTAGCATATTCATTTGCATCCGATGCTTTTTTACAATATCCCATGTAATAAAGTACAAATGGCATTCTTTGCTTCTAAGTGGCTGCTCTTGCCCGGATGCAGCCTCGCTCCGACTGTTGCATCTGTAGTGTCTGAAAGCTGCAGAAAATATACCTTTTTGTCATTACTTTCCTTCTGGTACATTTCAATTCCATTCTGTAAAAATTCTGCCATTTTATAGCCAAGCATTCCATATGCCCAGACAATATGTGCGTCAGGATTACATTTCCGTACCGTTTTCAAAAATCCGGCTGTGCATTGTGCAACTTTTTCATGTTCAATCCTGTCTTTACAGCAATTATCATCATTTGTTCCCAAATTGATAACAACCGCATCAGGCTGCCATTTTTCAAAATTATATGTGCAGACTGCACCTTTTTGACGGTTATTCTCTCCTGTCAGAAATCCGCACACCTGTTCATAATATGGCGGAATGGCACATTCTGTTTTTCCATCCCACGATTTATAGACTCCCCATCCACTTTGCGAAATGATTCTAAAATCAGCATGCATGGCATCTGCCACCATCAATGGATAACTATTTGCAGGACAAAAATAAGCCGGCAGCCAATCCATTTCCTTCTTTGAACCAATTGCGCCCTCGGCGCTGGTAATGGAGTCTCCGACAAATTCCAGCCTGTATTTATAATGTGGCGGTTTTTTCAAAGTTCCGTCAAGAAGAATACTATCAATTGACAATGCATGTTTTTCATCATCATGCATCGCCTGCACTTCTTTCAAAACACGTAACCGATGTGTTATATTGCCTGCCATATTTTCAAAAAACATCACTTGCTGCTTCCCACGGTTAAGCGGCATCCTTATAAGACATACCCCATCCAGAAATACACTGATCCATGGTGCAAACATACCATAATCCGCAGAAAATTCCATTCCTATTGCATTTCCCTTAAAACAAAATTCAACGCCGGATGCTGTCCAGAATAAATGACATTGTTTATTTTCACCCAGCGTTGTTCTGCCTAAAATGTGGATATTTTCCTCATCCATATATATTTTTTTCAACATGCGTCTTCATCCGTATCTTTCTTCTCAATAAATTCATCAAATATTTTCACAAGCAGCACTGAATCAAGATAAGAAACTAATGCCGTCCCAAGCAGGAACCAGATCCAGAAAACCCAGGCAAATGTTCCGGGAGAAACTATGAACCAGAGAAAAGGAATACAATTCATTGATACCAGCACACTGGTTTCTTTCAGATGTGTGGCTGCAATTTTCCATGCATTCGAAAAAGTGTTTTTTATTGTATTATCAAATTTTGCAAAAAGAGGAAAAGCATAACTGAAAACTGTAATTACAAAAAACATAATAACGATACATATTCCATAAAAAAATGAAGAAGTTCCTGATGATTGAATCTTCAGGATATGAAAATCCAGGAAAAGTACGCCCATACAAAGCCATAACAGAACAGTGGGAATAAGTGACTGCTTCAGATTTTCTTTAAATGCTTTAAAATATCCGGAAATGATTTTTCCCTCTTCATTACGCACCATCTTCAACGTAACCGTATAAAGTGCAATCTGCGACGCACCGATTGTAATTAATGGCAGTGAAGTCAGAGTCCATAAAATATTCAGCACTGCCAGATCAAATATCTTTGTCATAAAACGATTGTATTTACTATCCTGATCAAAAACATTGCTCATCCTATCTCTCCTGACAAATAATATACGCCTTATGCTATGGCAGCAGTTTCTGCAGCAGTTTTTCAGCGTTTTGTGTATTACCCGCTTCCACTGTAAATGCAAAAACCGGATGTTTACTTGTTACACAAAGCTCTTTGTATACCGCACTATCAGAAATATCAATTCCATATTCTTTCACAGGTCCTTTTTGCGTACCGTCATAATCAGGTTTTGCATCTTCTTTATCCAGATATCCTGCAGTATTTACAAAAAGATCACTCCACTCTTTTTGTTCGTCGGCATTAAGAACTTTCGTTATGTCTTTAAAGTAGCCCTCGCCTGCAAATTGTTTAAAATCTTCTTCATTGCAGATAATTGCATCTATTTCATGTGCATTCATAAGTATGGACAGTCGTGACAGATCAGATTCACTATTTCCATAACTGTCGTCTATAACCACTTTTTCATTTTTCCCGGTCTTTCCGAGCGCTTTCAGCAGTTCTTCCTGTAAATTTTGCTTTTTCTGTGAATCAAGTGTTTCATTAACCACTGCCACCTTCAGAATTGTCACATCCTGTGGCTTCAGAAAATTCCACAGCAGAAAAATCACAATAAAAAGTGCTGCCAGAATCATTATCGTTTTTTTTAGATAATAATCCACAAAGTACTGCCATTTCTGACGTCGATTAAGATTTTCCCACTGCTCTGTTTTCATACATATACCATTTTAATATTTTTTATTACAAATGAATCTTTTCTATATCTTAATTATCTGATTCTTTTTCCGAAGTGACAATTGCTTCGCAATTACCAATTATTTCATAATTACCGCTTCCTGCCGGAATAAAAAAGCTGTCACCTTTTTCAAAGAAGAGAGATTCATCCTGATTTCTTATGATTCCTTCTCCTTCCAGAAAAAGAATATTTACAAAGCTTTCCGTTCCGACTGAACCTTGTATTTTTTCCATTCTTTTCCCATCAAGATAGATTTTATCAACGGTAAAGTAATTACATTCTCCTATATGTGGTGATGGACTGCAAGGTCTTTGAACCGGTGTACGTTTTGTAACTTCAAGAGCTTTATCAATATGAAGTTCTCTCGTTTTTCCGTCTTTTCCCTTCCTGCCGTAATCATAAATCCTATAGGTGACATTTGAATTCTGCTGAATTTCTGCAATAACTATTCCCTTGCCTATTGCATGAAGAGTCCCTGATTCAATGAAGAAAACATCACCTTTTTGAACAGGTTCTTTATGAAGTACATCTGTGAGCGTATTATCTTCTATCCTTTTCTTAAATTCCTCTTTACTGATTTCATGTTCGAAACCATAATACAAAAAGGCATTTTCTTCAGCCTCAACGACATACCACATTTCTGTCTTACCATATTCACCTTCATTTTTCAATGCATATTCATTATCCGGGTGTACCTGAATTGAAAGGCTCTGTTTGGCATCGATAAGTTTTACAAGAATCGGAAAACGGTCAAACCTGCGGCAGTTAATGCCCAAAGCGGTTTTTCCGGCTTTTTCCAGATATTCCGGCAAAGTCATATCTGCATATTCCCCATTCATAATTGTCGATGGACAATCCGGATAACATGAGAGTTCCCAGCTTTCTGCAAGTTTTTCTCCGTTATACTCCTTATTGTAGGCGTCTATAAGCCGACGCCCGCCCCACAGATAGTCTTTAAATCCCGGTTTTAATTTCATCAGTGACAAAGCTTTTACCTTCTTCCGATTTCAGAATCACTTTCTCTGACAAGACTATTAGCTTTTATGTAATCAACAATCTCATCTACCGTCGTAAATGCTACTCCTACATAACTGTCTGCCGCCCCATAGTAAATGGCTATTCTTCCAGTATCTGCATCCTGAATTGTTGCACATGGGAAACATACATTTGGAACAAATCCACGTTCCTCATACCATTCTTCAGGTGTAAGCAGGAAGTTCTGACAGCGATACTTTACTTTGGAGGGTTCATCTATATCCAGAATTGCTCCGCCTATTGAATACACCAGTCCATTACATGTTCCGGTCACTCCGTGATAAAACAAAAGCCATCCTTCAGATGTTTCGATTGGTGCTGCTCCGCCGCCTATTTTTACGGATTCCCACCATTCAGGACTTCTGCCCATTACATGACGATGTTTTCCCCAATATTCCATATCAGAACTCTCACTGATATAAATATCTCCAAAAGGTGTATGTCCACTATCTGATGGTCGTGAAAGCATCTTATACATGCCATTGATTTTTCGCGGAAAAAGTACTGCATTTCTGTTAAATGGCAGGAAAGGGTTTTCAATTCTGGTAAATGTCTTAAAATCAGTTGTTACTGCCATGCCTATGGCTGCTCCATAGGCATCCTGACACCACATCAGGTAATATTTATCTTCTATTTTCACCAGTCTCGGATCATAAGCATACTGCGGCATAAATGATTTATTGTTTTCATCCACAAAATTGATGCGATTTTCATCAAATTTCCAATGAAGTCCGTCACTGCTTCTTCCAAGGTAAATAAAAGGTATCCCATTATTCTGTTCTGCACGGAACACTCCAATATAAGCTCCCTCATATGGTATTACTGCACTGTTAAAAATACGTGCCACTCCACGAACCGGATTTCTTCCTATAATAGGATTTTCCGTATAACGCCAGATTGGTGCTCCATTACTTTCTTTTGTTTTTTCCTGCCATGGCATTTTGCTGCATGAGGAACCGATGATTTTATATTTTCCCATTGTCTTTAATTCCTTTTCCTGCATGTTAAATTGAATGTTAGTTGCATATTAAATTACATATTTTTTAAAAATTCACGATTTTCTTCAATTAATTTTCTCCGCTGTTTTACACAGAGCACTGAACGTCCAGGATCCGATGGTGTATTAAATACATAGTCAGTCAAGCGTTCTACAGTTGTTGTTGCTACATGCAGTCTTGTGTCACTTGAAGCATAGTAAATGAAAATTTTTCCATCATCATCTTTAATTGCACCATTTGTAAATACTACATTTGAAACATCTCCGACACGTTCTGCCTCTCGCGGTCCTATAAGCATTCCTGATGGTTCACTTATAACTTTTCCCGGATCTTTCAGATCTGTTGCAAAGGCATAAATCACATAACGCAATCCGGCTGCTGTATTACGAACTCCATGTGCTATATGTATCCATCCCTTCTCTGTCTTTATAGGAACTGCACCTGCTCCGTTTTTAGATTCTGTGATCGTATGATACTTCCTGAGAGAAGTCATTCTTTCTTCATCTATAACAGCATTTTCTATATCATCGCAAAGTCCAAATCCTATTCCTCCGCCTGATCCGGTTTCAATAAAGTCATCCATCGGTCTTGTATAAAAAGCATACTTTCCATCAACAAATTCCGGATGCAGGCAGACATTTCGCTGCTGAGGTGAGCGTAATGTTTTTAAATTTTTAAGTCTCGTCCATGTTTTTAAATCTTTTGTTCTTACAATTCCTGCTTCAGCAACAGCTGCTGACAGATCATTGGATGTTTTATCTTTACTTTCAGAGCAGAACACGCCATAAATCCATCCGTCTTCATGCTGTGTAAGACGCATATCGTATACATTAGTTTCATCAGAGCATGTGTCTTCAAACTGAATCGGCTCCCCTGTAAAATGAAATCCATCTATGCCGGAATCACTTTCAGCTACCGCAAAAAAAGATTTTCTGTCATTGCCTTCTACACGAACCACAAGGCAATATTTACCATTGAGCTTAATTGCTCCTGCATTCATGACTGCATTAACGCCAAGGCGTTCCATAAAAAATGGATTCGTCTTCACATTAAGGTCGTAACGCCATTCAAGTGGAATATATTCTCTTGTGAGAACCGGATATTCATAGCGGTCATAAATTCCATTGTAGAAATCGCTTTTCACATTTTTTCTGTCAAAAAGTTTATCCTGTTTACTTTTTTCTATATAATAATTTTCATGAAGCATTCTCTGTTCTCCTTATAACTTCAAAGCACATTCTTCCATTATGGTAAGGACATTTCCACGGCTCTACCATTGGCTTTTCATGATCCGGAACTCCATTTTTATCCAATTTCCAAAACCATTCTGAGCCTGCACGTTTATCAATTATTTTTTCCTGAATATATTTCCATTCAGACAGATAAGCATTTCTATAAGCTTCATTCTGCGGATCTTTATCACATGCATTTAAAAAACCATTTACTGTTTCAGCCTGTACCCACCAGACACGGTCTTCATTGACTATTCCGTTTTCGGCTTCCTGCGGCATAGAAATTCCATTGAATCCACATTTATAAACTTCTGCTGTCAATTTTGATGTAAATTCATGAATATCGGATATCAATTTTTCATCGCCTATCACATTTGCCCCAAGATCCAACAGCCATGCGGCTTCTATATCATGTCCATATGAGTAAAGATCAATCAGCGAATGGTAATCCTTGTCGAAAAATACCTCCAGACGATTTTTTTCCGGGTTGAAAACTTTGTTCTGAAAAATATCCAGAATTTCAAGCATCTTTTCTTTTACTTTGTCATCCTTAGAAACCCTGTAAAGCTCTGTGTATGCTTCAAAAATGTGCAGAAGAGTGTTCATAGTTCTCTCTGCCATAACACCATTTTCAGAAAGTTTTTCATTTTCTGCCGGAGAAAAATCTCTATTAAAAGCTTCCAGATATCCATCTTTGTCACGACATTTTGTTTCAATTATTGAAAACAGATCCTGTGCCATTTTCAGACTTTCTTCATCTTTTGAAGCATCGTAATAAGAGGACAATCCATATATTGCAAATGCCTGATTATATGTGTGCTTCATTGTTTCTTCAGGCTTGCCATCATATTTTAGAGACCAGTATATGCCACCATTTTTTTCATCCCAGAATGCATCCTTTAAAAAGTGGAAAGCTGTTTCTGCATCGCTCAGATAACGTTTATCCTTTAGATGCAGATATGCATTAGAAAAAAACCACAAGATACGGCTGTTCAAAATCCCACCCTTTACTGCTTTTTTATCCAGAGTAAGATCATATCCCATGTATCCGTAATATCCGCCGTTTTCCTTATCTTTTAAGCTTTCCCAAAATGGGATAATGTTTTCTGTCAATTCTTTTTTTACTTCTTCAACCATCTCGTCCCTACTTTCTAGCCTTTGACAGCACCGGCTGCAACTCCGCTGTAAATCTGTTTCTGACATGTTATGAATAGAATAAGTGCCGGAATAAATGAAATAATAACGCCTGCGCAGATCAGATTATATTGGCTTCCAGTCGGTCCTGAAAATGTATAAAGTGATGTAGCAACTGTACCAAGTTTTGTCTTATCCTGAAGATAAAGCTGAGCACAATAATATTCGTTGTAGGTTCCTGCGCCCTTTAAGATGCAGACTGTAACAATCGCAGGTTTTAGAAGCGGAAGTAATATTTTGCTGTATATTGTAAAATATGATGCGCCATCAAGAATTGCTGATTCATCAAGTGAAATAGGCAGATTTTCAAAAAACTGTATAAATATGTATATAGAAATAACGTCTGTTCCCATCATCATAATGATGTAACCATACAGTTTATTGATAAAGTGGAGATCACCCATGATTTTATAAACAGCAACCTGCATAGCAATTCCAGGAAGGAGAGCTGCAAATGTAAATAAGTTACGGATAAATGCATTTCCGTGAAATTTAAATCTGTTCAGTACATATGCCAGCTGTGTTCCAATCAGAACAGATCCGAGAAGAACAAAAACCAGAATAATAGTGGAATTTATAAAAGCTCTTCCCATATGTGCCGTTGTGAATGCTTTAACAAAATTACCAAAATTGAACCATGAATGAGGCAGAACCATAACATTGGTTGACTGATACTCACTATTAGTTTTAAATGCCGTAATAACGCAAGAGACAATCGGAAGAACAGATATAAATGCGAATAATATAAGTATCAGATATTTCACAACACTCCATATATAATGTCCTGCAGTATAGTGATGTTTTACAGAATTTTTTTCTACGCTATCCAACATCTTATCTTCCTCCTTTCACAGCGCTTTTTTTCAAATTTATTTTTTCATCTTTTATTTCTTTTTTATGTTGCTTTTGTGCTTCCATGCTTTCATCTTCTGCATCAGCGTTTCTGAAGATATATTTGAACAATACCTTTTGCAGAATTGTACAGATAAATATAATCACAAGCAGGAATACTGCCATTGCTGATGCAAGTCCTACTTTCTGATTAGTATGAGCAATTGTATTCATTACAACAAAGAATGTACCTGTGCCATTCTGCCCCTTGGTAATTACAAATGGTGCCTCGAATGCACTGAGTGATCCTGTTATTGATAAAATAATGTTCAATGTGACAATAGTTTTGATACTTGGCAGAATAATATATCGAAATTGCTGAAATGAATTTGCTCCATCCAGTTCGGCTGCTTCATAAAGTGTGTCATCTACCGACATAATTGCGCCTATAAAGAGAACCATGTTCTGGCCCAGATATCTCCAGACAGAAGAAAATACTAATGCCCAGTTATTTATATTCTGGTCTTTCAGCCAGTATGGTAAATTATCCAGACTGAACCCACACCATTGCAGAACTGTATCCAAAACAAATCCATGTGTATAGAAAAATTTAAAGATAAATCCAATTGCAATACCATTAATCAGATAAGGGAAAAAGATCAGTCCTTTAAAAAGTCCTGCAGCACGAATCCTCTTGCTGAGTAACGTTGCCAGAAAAAGAGCCAGTATAATCTGGATAATGGCTCCAACTATATAGTAAAGTGAAAGTAAAAGAGTTCCGATAATATCTTTTCTTGTAAACAACTCACGGTAGTTTTGCAGTCCTACAAACCGGCGTTCACCAATGTAACGCATATTGTAAAAGCTGTACTGAACCATTTTCCCAAATGGAAGATATGTAAATACAAATAAAAGAATCAGCGGAATAATTGTAAATGCAAAAATAACTGTGATTTTAGAGCCTTTGCTGGTTCTGAACCAGTTTCTTTTTATACTGGTCTGCATCAGGTCTGATGAGTTTGGACTCATGATATTCCTCCTTATCATAATTAACGGTTGATAGATGCAATAGGGGGCAAGGAAGGAAACCCCCCTTGCCCCTATTTATTTTCTTACGTTATAAACTATTTTGTTTCTACTTTCTCAGTCTTCTGTGCATCTGACCACTTCTGATTCCATTCTTTCATTATAGAGTCGAAGTCTTCATCTTTATTTGCTGCATGCTCAACAATTGCTGCTACCTTATCGTTACCGCCATTGTTAATATTGAGCTCAGAATCCTGATTCAAACGGTTCATAAGATCTTCTTCGCCTGAAACAGCTGCATCATCTTCAACAAATTCAACCTTATTGTCAATAAATCCCTTGTAAAGATCTGGATATTTGCTATCACCAACCTTAAGTGGAAGTCCTCCTTCGTTATAAGAGAAGTTTGATTCTTCTGTCATCCACTTAACAAATATCATTGATGCTTCCTGTTTTTCAGCACTGTCATCTTTGTTGATACCAAAGTTATAATCAGGAGATGCTGAAGCGTACTGCTTTCCATTGATTGTGATCGGGAATGGCATGTATGCAACATCATCAGGATTAGAACCAGCCTGCTGCATCTGTGGAACTGCCCATGAGCCAAGAACCATCGTTGCAACCTTTCCACTGTTCATCATACCTTTGCTACTTTCCCAGTCTGTTGTTGTATAGTCGTCTTCTGTAAGACCCTGTGATACTGCATCATACAAAACCTTGTATACATTGTAAGCATGTGTTCCATCGCCTGGATCACTGAACGGATCTTTTGTATGTAAAAGTTCCTGATTCATATATTTGCTGTCGCCTGTTGCACTTCCGCCGATATAAGCATCCCATGCTCCAAGTGTCCAGTTTGCGAAGTAGTTTGTGTAAAGTGGTGTTGCATCTGTCTTGTCTTTTATAGCTTTAAGGTCTTTTATGAACTCATCTGTAGTTTTTGGAAGAGTATCAATGCCGGCCTTCTTGAATACTGCCTTGTTGTAAACAATGCCAAGTGCGTTTGCTGTAATAGGAATTCCATATACCTGCTTATCATAAATAAAGTTATTAATGTAGTTTACTTCCTTTGATACATCTGCCTGTGAACCATAAGAAAGGAAATATGTTGATAAATCAGCTTTATCTACTGCCGGGATCATCATGATGTCGCCCCAGTCGCCGCCCTGCAAACGAAGAAGTGTATCATTTGCATAATCTGTAATACCTTCAACATCTACTTTGATGTTTGGATATGTTTCATTGAATTTCTTAATGTAAGCATCCCAGTTCTCTCTGGCATAGTCAGACTTTGTCATATCTGTACGGTTTGTGAGCAGTTTAATTTCTGCTGTAACATCTGTACCGGTCTTTCCAAGTGTTATGTCTTTATACTGTATACTTCCTGTAGATGATGTATCTGTTGCACTTGAAGCTGATGCGTTTGAAGCTGTTGCACTTGAATCTGTTGCGCTAGAATCTGTTGTAGTACTTGCAGCTGTTGTGCTCTCCGTACTACCTGTTGTACTTGCTGTACTGCTTGAACTGCTTGAGCCACATGCTGCCAGTGATAATGCCATTGCAGTTACCAGGCCCATTGCGACTAACTTTTTCTTTCTCATGTTGCCTTTCCTCCTTAAATTTGCATTAATAATAGTTTTTTTAGGTAACTCAAATGTGTTTTTTAAGTTGTTTTAATTATATCGCATACTTGTATATTGTCATTATTTATTATTGCATTTTATCTATTATTATTGCATTTTTTGTTTATTTGTTGCTTTTATACAGTTTTTTTGAAGATTTTTTGTGCTCTTTTTTATATTTTAAAGTCAATCAATTTCATTTAATATAAATTTAAGTAGTTTTTTAATTTGTATTAAAGGAGTTTCTTATGGAAAATATACAATATGTTGCCAAAAATCTGCAGATAACAAAAATCGTAAAACAAGACATTGATATGTCACTTCTTTTTCCTCATTATTTTCGAATGGCATCTTCAGTTTTGCCCGATTACAAGAAACAGTTTCTATCAATTTGCTGCGGAGGAAGTTCTATAATTTCTTCACCTTTTTCAGTTTCATATCCCAGAAATTCATTTTTTCTTCTATTATATACAAAAAGCGGCGGTGTAAGGCTCACAATAGACGGAGGCACATTATCTCTGACTGCC
>CALMUC010000115.1 GCA_937872845.1 uncultured Lachnospiraceae bacterium
CAGCGTGTGATTTGATTATGGAAAACGAAGAACTACCATTTCGTGCTACAAAAGATGTAGATATTGTATTGATTGTTGAATCCATAACAGCGGAGTTTGGCAGGCAGTTTTGGGAGTATGTCAAATAGAAACGTTCGACAAATTTTTTACGAAATCAGTAGATTGTCTCTTTAAAAAAGAACTCCCGAGTGCTAAGATAGACAAGGCATAAATTGTAACTGTGAAGGTACTGAACAGTTACAATAAATTACCTATGGAGGAAATATAAAGTGACAGAAGAAATTGAGACACAAGAGAACAATAAATTACCGGTTCTGCGGGGCGAGCTGGCGTTGCTGGTGGTGGTATTGATCAACAGCCTGGGAGTTGTGCTGATGCTGTATTCCGGTTCCGGGATCTCGGCGATTTCCAGTGTACCATATGCATTTTCGGAAGTATTCAATAAGATCTCCCTTGGAACCTGGACCTACATTTTCCAGGGACTTCTGGTGTTATCACTGATGATCATGCGTAAGAAATTCGTTGCACCTTATCTTTTCAGTTTTGTCGTTGGATTTGCATTCAGCGAGATGCTCGATGTGCATGAAATGTGGATAGGTGTCCTGCCGACAGCCATTGGCTACAGGGTACTTTATTTTATCATCAGCTACCTGCTCCTGTGCATCGGGATCGCACTTTCCAACCGCTGCGGTCTTCCGATCATCCCGACAGACCTGTTTCCGAGAGAACTGGCAGATATCACAAAGGTAAAATATTCCAGGATCAAAATCGGCTATGACGTTACCTGCCTTACCATAACAGCTCTGATGACTTGCATCATCCTCGGACATCTGGACGGACTTGGAATCGGTACGATCCTTGCCGCATTTACCATGGGAAAAGTGATCGGCATGATCGGTGACAAGATGGATCAGCATGTGAGATTTGAGTCGTTTATGACAAAAAGAGTCTGATGGATTTCGAGACAGACAACGCAATAAAAGAATAAAAACCACAAAATAAGGATATAAAAACCGACAGGTATTCGCTACAATAGAAGTAGAAAATGCAGGTCGTTTTTTTTATATAGGAAAGGAACATAAGCAGCAGTTGTATAGATTGTTGTTATGATCATGGTTGGAGCGAATTCTGTTTTGACTACAAAAGTGATTCGCGAAAACACAAGAAAGAGATTTACAGAAGTGGCAGTCGCTGTGGAAGAAATCGGAAACAGCATGACGCTTACTCTGAAAGCGTTAGCGGAAGGCAAACAGGATATCGAGCACCTGGCATCGGAAGTTGAAGCTTCTGTTGATAATGGAACCGAGGTTACAGAAAAACTGGAAAAGGCATTAATAAGCATTATACGGTCAATTTAATATCGACATATGACCATATTTGCGTTATAATGAAATCAAATCTAATAAGAAAACCAGATAATCATTACTGGATTTGTAAAATACAATGGTGGCAGATTATGCACCTGAAAGAACAGTATAACAAAACCCTTATGGTGGATATAGGGTGGATTTCCACCCAAACCAGATTTTTTCAGGATAAAACAGGTTTTCTTATCTTTACAGATTCTTACATCAAAGTCAGTAAATTCAAGGCTTTGAATGACTTTAAATAAAATTTAATGACAATGGTTTCAGGCAGAAGAGGAACCTCCTAAGCGCTAGTTGGGGGTTCGATTCCCCCTGAGAACAGTTGTTTGAAGCAGTAATGATTAAGAAAATTCATTACTGCTTTTTATTTTTCCACCCGGTATTTTCAAGCATTGTGTAATATAGGGAAATGGTTGTCAAAATCTGTAAAATTGGTTTTCTTGTCTGAGAAAATCTATGGTATTGTGTTTGTTGAATAGGGGTAAATGGTGGTATAATCCTATTATTGATAGATAGTAATAATAGGTGATTTTTATGGAACGAGTGGTGAAGTTTTAATGACTAAGGATGAATGGTACAGGCAGTTATTTGAGCGGCTGGATAATGACATTAATAATTGGATACATCATTATGCTTATAATTTTGCTGTTGGGAGTAGTATTACTGTAATAGTGTTCATATAGAGGGTGTATTATGGGAAACGAATCAGGTGAATGGATTATGCATGGCATGAAGTGGGACAACCCGGATTGCATCCATTCTGTAGATGAAGCAATCAAGTATATAAATGAATTTGGTTTTTTACCATTATTTAAGAATGACATAGATGGGTTTTCACTTGAAGAAAGAACTGTTCCAGAGTACTGGTGGAGTGATAATCCGGAGATTGATCCATGGATGTGGCGGGCTATTATAGCAAGGCGGCATGATATCGTCTATGGAAAGTTCTTTGATAAGAAGGCAGGATTTATATCAAAAAAGTGGCTTCCTGTATTTGCTAATTATCGCCGGGATGGATATGATTTTGATGCATTATATGATGATGGGAAAGCACCTAATAAGCATAAAAAGATAATGGTCAATTTTATGGAAGATAATGCTGATTCAGAGATTTATTCAAATGAATTGAAAAAACAAGCTGGATTTGGTAAGGATGGAGAAAAGGGATTTGATGGTGCTATAACGAATCTTATGATGCAGACCTATCTGTGCAACTGCGATTTTAAGAAGAGAGTGAATAAAAGAGGTATTGAATATGGATGGGATGTGGCAGTATATTCATCTATTGAGCATATCTATGGATACGATTATGTGACTTCCTGTTATAAGGATAGTCCGCAGGATTCATGGAAGCAGATTGTAGATTATATGCATGAGATGTATCCGGAGGCAACGGATAAGCAGATAAGGAAGCTGTTAAAGTAATACAGGCATGGATAAGGAGGTGCCACAATGCCATTTAAGATTGTTCGCAACGATATAACAAAGGTAAAAGCAGATGCAATCGTAAATACTGCTAATCCAAATCCGATATGTGTAAGTGGCACGGACTTAGCAATATATGAGGCAGCAGGAAAAGAAAAGCTTCTCGCAGAAAGAGTGAATATCGGAAAAATTGCAAGAGGTGACATTGCTGTCACTGGTGCATATAATCTAAATGCAAAATATATTATTCATACGGTAGGTCCGGTATGGACGGATGGATTGCACCATGAATTTGAAATTCTGGAGGACTGCTATCGTAAATCATTGCAAAAAGCATTAGAACTTAAGTGTGAGAGTATTGCCTTTCCATTAATTTCGACAGGAGTATATGGATTTCCGAAAGATAAAGCATTACAGATTGCTGTGTCAGTATTCAGCCAGTTTCTTACCGAAAATGAAATTGAAATTATATTGGTAGTATTTGATAAAAGGTCTTTTCAGCTTTCCGTTCAGATTGTAGGTGATATTGATTCCTACATAGATGCTAATTATGTCAAGGAAAGTCATAGAAAAGAATATCCGGTGCGAAGCAGAAGCAACACCCGTATGAGAGAATTGCCAGAGGAAGCGTTCTATGATGAGATGCTTCCAAGAGAGGCAGAAGATAACTATCCACTGGAGGAAGACACAGGGTTAGCAGAGCCTTGTATGCTGTCAGCAGACATTTCTTTGGAAGACCAGCTTTCAAATATCGGAGTTTCATTTCATGATAAATTATTTGAGCTGATCGATGAAGCACATATTGATAATAAGGATGTGTGGAAACGGGCAAACCTTGATAGAAAACATTTTTCAAAAATTCAATGTGACCAGAATTATCATCCAAAGAAGAAGACTGTGATGGCACTCTGCATTGCACTGAAGCTTGATCTGGAACAGTCGAAAGACTTACTTGCGAGAGCAGACTGGGCATTTAGTCCAAGCAGTAAGGTGGATCTGATCGTACAGAAGGCTATTATAGATAAGCAGTATGATATTATGCAGCTGAATGTGACATTATTTAAGTATACGAATGAAATTCTTGGAGTATAAATTGTTTACAAGTAAATATTGATTAGTAAATGTTACGTCGGTACTCACATAGTATCGGCGTTTGTTTTTTATCTTAAAAGTGTCGCCCAAACAGCGACCATATGAAGATGCCTTTTAATTATACTCATATTGTAACAGAGAAAGAGAGGTGCCGGAGTAATCCGGGAATTGGAGGCATATATGTACGGAGCAATTTTAGGAGATATTATAGGAAGTCCTTTTGAGTTTGACAGAGGTGATAA
>CALMUC010000116.1 GCA_937872845.1 uncultured Lachnospiraceae bacterium
GTTTTATAACCGGTTTATTAGAATCCTGAGGATTGGGTTCTGTCTTTACAGGACAGATTGGCTTGCCCGAATACACCTGGGCATCCACCGTCATCCTTGCCTTTGAAATGTCTGCCTTAACTATATTGTATCTTCCAACCAGAACCTGCTCTATTCCCACGCCAGCTGCATAGTTTCCCTTACCTGTAATTGTCACCTTTATGACTGCACCGGCCGGAACATTATCATTCTTCATAATCTCATCGCCAGCTCTTCTATATACTTTTTTTATCTTTTTACCATCTTTTGTGCTGACTATTGTACCTTCATCATAAGAATAGCTCACAGTGTAATCAGTTCCTGCTCTAAGTGCTTTTCCATTAGTATCAGTTACTACAGGATTCGATTTCCATGCCCCTGACCTTCCTGTATATATTTTATCTGCTGATGAAAGGTTCAGCATGCTGATATTCTGTGATACTACCATGACTTTATCATTAAGGGTATACCGTCCTTTATAATTACCCTTACCGATTATAATTACTTTGCGATATGAACCAGCCGCATCCTTTCCACTGCATGATACTGTATAATCCACATCCTGAACAAGGTTTCTATGATCAATGCTCACAGTGACATTAGGTGTTTCTCCGCCCTTTGTATAAGGAATGTTTGTACTTTCAAGTACAGCACTGATACTGTCAGATGGAACTTTTGAAATATCCAGCTGCGTAATCTTGAATGTCTTAACAAGTGTTCCTTCGTATGCGCCATTACCTGTTATTGTTAAGGTCGCCTTGCCTGCATTTATATCATCCGTAATTGTATAGCTGAAATCATTTCCTGTTCCTGCTCCGGCTGTATATGTAAGATAAGATTTCTCCCTTCCTGACATAAAGTACGGGCGAAGTCCTGTTGTTCCATTGCCAAGTGATATATCTCCAACAGGATCTATCTCAGATCCTGTGTACACATAAGATGACTTTATATCTATCTTTGCCCTGCTTATAGGCTGACTCTGCACGATTTTGAAATTCACCTCTATAGTGCCTGAATAGCTTCCCTTGCCTTCAATAACGGCTGAAGCCTTGCCTACATCCGCCGCATTACGTATTGACACAACCTCGTAATCAGTTCCATATGTAAGTGTTTTAGCAGGTCTCCTGGTGCTGTCCGTAAGTTTTACCTTGGCAGCTGTACCGCCAGTAAAATATTGTTCAAGAGTTTCTTTATTTACAGCATCAACTCCATTACCTTTATACTGCTGGTCAGGTATCTTTCCCGAGACTCTTAGCTGCCCTAAAAGTGTAGTTCCCTCCCCTGCCGATGTATCGGTTATCACAAGCTTTACATCTCTTGAACCTGCAAAATTTCCCTTGCCCGTTATCCTTACCTTATATTGTCCTGCAGCCTTATATGCAGTTGAATTTCTGGCTTCTATCTTATCAGTCGGAAGGTCCGGGTATGATACAGTATATTCACTCCCTGTCAGTGTCCTGCCATTCCATGACACTATGGGCTTTGACTTATGCAGTTTTCCATCATACTTTTCATATATTGTATATGTCTCCACTTCATCATTCAGATCAGAAACATCTACTGGATTTATATAAAAAGATTTTTTACTACTTCCTGTATAGTTGCCTTTACCGGTAACAGTTATTGTAGGTGTCCTTTTCGATCCGGAGTTTTCATCATCCACAGTATAAGCATTGATGTTATTAATGTATTTAACAGTATAGTCAGTGCCAATAGTCAGTATTCTGTTTCCATCATACACATGAATTGCATCTTCTGAAAAAACGTTTGCCTTTCCCGTATAGTTCACATCTGATGGCACCCCTGCAATCCATAATCCTGACGGGATGTTTGATGTATCATTGTTAAGTTCTGCCTTATCTTTCTGGGTTATATCTCCCCATGCATCTACGGTAGTGCCTATAGTGTAGCTGAACTGCTGAATCTCCGATGGGTTCATGCCTTCTTTTACAGCAATTGCCTTTACCGTAAATGTGCTGCCTTTGCTTCCGGTTACCTCAACAGGTTTCGAACTGCTGTAACAGGTACTCGTTATAGTAGGATCTGAATTATCTGTTGTATAATAAATCTTTGCTTTATTCTGGTCGCATGATAACAGGACTTCTGTACCATCTGCAACTTCACTGCCTGATTCCGGGTCTGCTGAGATCAACGCTTTAACTGTCTCTTTTTCAACAACATATATATCACATGTGGCTGCATATCCTCCATCATTGGCTGTGCAAGTAATAACCGCATCTCCAGCACTGATTGCTGTGACCAGTCCATTAGAATCTACTGTAGCAATTGCTGTATTACTACTTGTCCACGTTACTGTCTTATCATGCGCATTGTCCGGGGTAACTGTTGCCGTCAAGGTTTTGCTGCCGCCAATACCAATGACTGCTGAATCGTCACTTATTGAAATATCTGAAGCTCCAACAATATAATTGCAGTGTGCACCAATCAGATAACCATTACCATATTTATCAATATTAATTGAATCCCAATCTTTTTTCGTACCTTTATAATTAACTGTGCTTAATGAAGAGCACCCTGAAAATGCATCATAATTTATTTTCTTTACAGATGTGCCAAAAGATACTGACTGCATTCCAGAACATCCTCGGAATGCAGAAACATCTATTGTATTCACTTTTGCTGGAATATTTACAGATACAAGTGAACTGCAATTATAAAACGCATACCTGCCTATTGATGTTACTGAAGAAGGAATGGTAATACTGTTTATATTACTTACACCGGACAATACATATGATGGAATTATTGTAATCCCGCTTTCAAATGTCACATTTGTAAGTGAAGTACAAGCACAAAATGGTCCTGAACTATCACATTCAGTCAGACTCTTAGGGATAATTATATAATTGAGACTCGTGCATCCTTCAAACGAATTATACCCAAGTGTTTTAAGATTATCTGAAAATGTCACACTTGAAAATGTTACACATCCATAAAATGCTGAAGATTCAATAGTTTGTACTCCTGGTAAGCTTATTGTCTTTAATGCTGTGCAAGACCAAAATGCATTTGGGCCTATATATCTAACATTTGGTATTGATACAGAATTAAGCATTATATCACCGCTAAATGCACTATCAGAAATCGTGTCAACAGAAGAAGCAAGGCTTACTTCAGTCAAAGACGTACAGCTGCTAAACGCAGAACCGCATATATTAGTTACACCATCCTTGATATCAACTTTTGTAATCTGCGCTTTGTTCGATGACCACGGTATTGAATTCATCGATCCGGTTCCTGTAATAGTCAGAACACCCTTATCAGATAAATTCCATGTCAAATTCCCGAAATTGCCACCTGTCGCTTCCTGCGTCAATAACACATTATCTGACTCTTTCCAGCTCGCATATAGAGTCACATCTTCAGCTGGAATTGACTTAACATCA
>CALMUC010000117.1 GCA_937872845.1 uncultured Lachnospiraceae bacterium
TAAATGTAAGATTAAGTCCAGGATTCTCTATATTTATTTTTTTCACTTTACTCTCAACTTCAAAAAGCCTTGCACGTCCCGGTATTCCGAATGCTTTCAGAGCCGGTGACACGGCAAGGCATATTGTCTTTGATGTTCTTGACTGATCTGCAACAACAAGATTGGCCTTCAGCGGATCCAATCCCCTTTCATGACACTCCACAGATGCATAAAAAGATTTGAGATCAATTGCGATGTAAGTTCTTTTATTCTGCTTCATCAATAATATCCATTCAACATCATATTTATTCGTATATTTCTGACTTTTCCTCTATAATGTAAAGTCTCGAACTGTAATCCGTAAAAATTCTTGTATCAGAATTAATTCCGGTTCCTGAATACGCCGGTTTCAATGGAACTCCTCCATACATCATTGTATCACCTGTAAGGGTAAAATCCTCACTTTCTGTTTTCATTTTCACAAATATATCAATAATTCCTGTAATTTTTGAATCTGCCTTTATATGAACAGGCGATACTGTATTTATCAGATCTCCGAATGTCCTGACTGACATTTTCCTACTCTTACTTTGGAAATGGTACATTTTTGCATCATCAAGTCCCTTAGGATAAAGTCGAAGTTCCTGATGGTTTGGCACAGCTTCCTTAACAAGTATCATGGACACAGCTTTGGTTCTATCTTCCGACACAACTGTCCATTCCATTATGTTTCCACAATTCACGTTATTACTCATATCAAACACATTTAAATTTCCATTAAATGAACGTCCTCTGTAAAATATTCCATTTTGAAAAATATCACGATACTTTTTATAAAGAGAAATATCACTGGTTATTTCACAAAGTTGTTCCTCTGATATATCATTCATGTTCATCTCATATCCAAGACTTCCGAATGCTGCAACATTAAATCTTGTTTCAAGAGGTGTCAGTCTTAAAGTCTGGTGATTAGGAACTGACGATACATGACAGCCAATGCAGCTAAGCGGATATCCATAACTGTAATTATTCTGTATTTCAGCTCTTACTATTGCGTCTGTATCATCACTGCCCCAAATTTGAGAAAAGAATGATAACATACCCAGATCAAAGCGATTTCCACCTGATGCACATCCCTCAAAAAGTATATCAGGAAATCTTTCAGTAAGAATTTTTATACAACTATACAGCCCTTTAATATAACGGTAAACTGTTTCCCCCTGGCTTCTTTTCTTTTTTGCTAAATATGGTGAAAATATATCACTCATATTTCTGTTCATATCCCATTTCACATAAGATATGTTTGCACTTGAAAATACCTCTGACATTGAATTTATTATAAATTGCTGCACTTCAGGGTTTACCAGATCTAAAATTCGCTGATTTCTTCCTTCCGCATGATTAACTGCATCATATTGAAGAACCCACTCAGGATGTTCGAGATAAAGTCTGGAATTAACACTGACCATTTCAGGTTCAACCCATATTCCAAATTTCATTCCCATACTGTTTACAGAATCTGCAATGCCTTTTAATCCATGCGGAAGTTTTTTTAAATTTGGTTTCCAGTCACCTAATGAATGACTGTCATCATTTCTTTCTCCAAACCATCCATCATCCATTACAAAAAGTTCAATCCCTGCCTTTTTTCCCGCCTTTGCAAGTTTAAGCATTTTTGCTTCTGAAATTTTAAAATATGCAGCCTCCCAACTGTTCAGCAAAACCGGACGTACAGCATTTTGCCATTTTTCCGGAATTATATATGACTTAACAAATCTATGAAGCTTGTGACTCATATCATTCAATCCATTACTTGAAAATACAAGAACCGCTTCAGGTGCTTCAAACAACTCTCCTTTATCTAGCTGATATGAAAATCCATCCGATTGAATCCCCCATAATACGCGCAGCTTTCCAAATGATCTTACTTCTGCTTCCTCCATATGATTTCCGCTATAGATAAGATTCATTCCATAACAGTTTCCGTTATCTTCAGTTGTATCCGGACGTCTTAAAAAGAAAAAGGGATTACAATCTGCCGAAGAATTACCCGTGCGGCTTCCTCCTATATAAGAACCGCCATGTGTAAGGGAACTTTCACATTTTTCCATTTCTCGCGCCCACGCACCACGAAACGAAGTTATAATATAATTATTATCTGTCAATTCAAGGACTCCTGACATTAATTTTCTGATTATAACTGGTCCATCTTCATAATTTTTCAGATAAACTCTTCTTGTAATAATATCTGCATCTTCATACACAAAATATTGAATTATGATTTCTACATCGTGAAGGCTTTCCTTTAAAACGATTGTAAGCGTCATCACATCGGAATTTTCATGTGCCCCAGGCAATGCATTATCATTTCTGGTTTTTAGTCCGTTTTCAATCTGATATGATTTATATTTAAAATCAGCTGTCATACTTTTATCTGAAAATGTAAGCTCCACAGCCGGACTTCCGCTATCTCCGCGTCCCTCAGAAGGCATTTCAGACATGATAGAATTCAACGTAAAGTTTATATGTTCCTGATTCTGAATAATACTGTTTCCAGGCTGAAAGAAATGTTTTTCCACAGGTACAGGTGCCGTAATCCTCCGTCCATAATAAATATGTTCCAGCTGTCCTGTTTCGCAAACGCCAAATGCATAAGTAGTATGTTTTGTATTTAGTTGGAAATTAAGTCCATTTTTTTCAATCATAAGCATTTATCCTATATTTTCATATCTTTTGACATGTCTTTTTTTCTTTTAATTCCGATGTGATTTCTTCCATTTTTTCTTCTGTTAATATGAATTTATTATGAAAGATGATAATAGCAGCAATAAGCCCTATTATAGGAATGATTGTCATTGTCATACGAAGTCCGGTTTTAGCATTTTCTGCTACATTCTTTGCAAAATCAATTGTCTGCTGTTTTTCAGTTGTTTTTTCATTACTCAGATTATTTATTGAAAGACAAAGCGATGCTATAAATGCTGCAACTCCCGAAGCAAGTTTCACAACAAATGTCTGCATTGAAAAAATCACCGACTCATCCCTTCTTCCGTTTTTCAGTTCACCATAATCACATGTATTTGCAAGAAATACTGTAGTCAGGACCTGAAGAACACCGTTTGCAGAAAATATAAAAAAAGCCGGTATAAAAAGAATGAATACACTGTCCATATTCGTAAATGCAATTCCCAAAAGACAGGCATATCCTATAATCGCACTTGTAAGAGTTATATAAAATATCTGAATATTTGTACGGAATTTTCTGAGCATTGGATAAAATATCATCATTGACAGAATCTGAATTGCTCCACCAAACATATTAAATACTGTATAGCTCTTATACCATCCTGTCCCTCCAAAATCATATTTGAAGAAATATATTACAAGATTTGACGTAATATAGATAGAACAGTTAATCAGAACTATTGCTATCACTGTTGTTACCGCCTGATCATTGTTAAATAGTGATCTAAACATATCTTTAACGGATGGTGACTCAAGATTCACCGTTGACTTCTCTTTTATATTAAGACATGTTACCAATATAAAAATCACAAAAATAACAGCAACTATAAGCGCAAACCATCTAAAACCACGCTGCTCACCTTCATTACCTGCGCCGCCAATAGCATGAACTATCATCATTGTGAATATTGTTACAAGTGCAGATCCTACACCTGCGCATGATCTTGCAAGAGTTGTAAGTCCTTCCCTTTCTTTACCTCCCTTTGTAAATGCCGGTATCATAGACCAGAATGGTATATCCATCATGGTGTATGTCACTCCCCATAATACATAAATTACAGCGGCATATGCAGATCGGAAGAGCGTCGTGTAGGGAAA
>CALMUC010000118.1 GCA_937872845.1 uncultured Lachnospiraceae bacterium
CCCACGCAGTCTGGGCGAGCAGGGAAATATTGATTTTGATAAAGTAAAGCAGTGTGGCGCGGAATTTGTGTTCATAAGAATAGCAAATTATGAAAATGGTGAGCTGGTGCCTGATAAATACTTTCAATCAAATATTAAAAATGCAGCTGCTTCAGGATTGAAAGTCGGAGTTTATTTTTATACAACTGATAGTGATGAAAAAACCCTACGTGCACATGCTGACTGGATAGCAAGCCAGCTTGGAAATTATAAACTGGATTTGCCTGTTGCTTATGACTGGGAGGATTTTTCGGAGTTTGGAAGCAAAGGAATAAGTCTGCAGGAATTTAATGATTTATATGCAGAATTTGCAGATGAGATGAATCAAAAGGGATATGATACAATGCTTTATAGCAGCAAGAATTTTTTATACAGTGTATGGATGAATCAGGAAAATCACTGGGGAGATTCAAAACTTGGGAATCTTCAGAAATATAATTCTCTTAAAGCTCCTGTCTGGCTTGCAAATTATGCTGAGAAGACTGACTATACAGGGAAATACTGGATATGGCAGCAAGGTTATGGACATATAGCAGGTATTGATGGGGTTGTTGATTTTAATGTTATGTATGGAGAAACTCCGGAATGAAAATTCCGGAGTTTTTTTAATAAGTTTCTCAGATGTAAAACTATACCATTTTATGGGGAGTTTACTTCATCCAGTCACAGGTTGTGTCACGACCGAGTTCTGCAAACATATCCTGATCACTTTTTATCGTTGAGCCGGATGTTGTAAGCATGTTGCCGGTAATACTAGCACTCGCACCAGATAAAAAAGTTTCTCTGCCATAATTTTTCATTAATGCTCTGCCTCCGGCAAGCCTGATATGGGCTTCAGGATTAATAAATCGGAAAATGCCGATGGTTCTTAAGATATCTTCCTCAGACAGGCGTGAATTGTCGGCAAGAGGTGTGCCTGGAATAGGCATAAGTGAATTTATGGGTATTGAGTGAATATCAAGATCAAAAAGTGTTAAAGCCATATCAATTCTGTCTTCCCATGTTTCGCCAAGTCCGATTATTCCACCTGAGCATACAGAAAGTCCTTCGGCTTTTGCTCTTTTTATATTGTTGATTTTATCATCAAATGTATGAGTTGTGCATATATAAGGAAAGAAACGGCGTGATGTTTCGATATTATTGTGAATTCTGGTAACACCAGCTGTTTTCAGTTTGTGAAATTGTTCGCTGGTAAGAAAACCGAGAGAAGCGCACAGACCGATTTTACATTCTTTATTCATTCTTTCAAAGCAGTGTATTATTTTTTCAAAATCAGAATCACTTGGATTATGACCTGAATTTACAATGGCAAAACGGTTAACTCCTTCTGATTCATCGGATTTTGCTTTGCTTATTATTTCGTCTTCATCAAGCAGATCATATATTTCACAGTTTGTGTGGTTATGTGCGGACTGTGCACAGAATTTGCAGTTTTCGCCACATTTTCCAGATTTGCCATTTATTATTGTACATAAATCTACCTTGGTGCCAATAAAAGCTTCACGGATTTTGTCGGCACTTTTTTTTAATTCCTCAATGTCACAGGTTATAAATTCATTTAATTCAGTATTATCATAAGAAATGCGCTTTCCATCTATAATTTCATTTGCAAGTAAAAAAAGATTCATTTTTTCTCCTTTGAAAGACCGCTATATATAAGTTATAAGTATTGAATATAATTATAAGAGTGGCGTAAATCAATGTCAACCTGACAAAAAAATAAAGGTGACAATAATCACGCATGTATGATTGATTTTCTAATTTAAGATGATTATTATAATTATTATAAATAGAGTAGATTTCTTTACCATAATCTGATGATAATTAAGTAAAAGGTCATTATATGAAAAGGAAGAAAAAATGTCAGATATATTTTCGAGAACGCAACTGATACTTGGAAAAAGTGCGATGGAAAAATTAAAAAATTCAAGGGTTGCAGTATTTGGAATTGGCGGTGTTGGACAGTATGTAGTCGAAGCACTTATAAGAAGTGGAATTGGTGCAATTGATCTTGTTGATGATGATAAGGTGTGTATGTCGAATATTAACAGGCAGCTGGTCGCAACAAATAAGACAATAGGGCGTTTCAAAACGGAAGTTATGAAAGAGCACATCCTTGAAATAAATCCCGATTGCAAGGTTACAGAACACAGGTGTTTTTATCTGCCCGAAGGAAGTAAATATAAGGCTGAGATGGAAGCTATAGTGCAGGAAGAATACGGAATTCTTGAGAAAACTGAATTGCCGGCGGAATTATACGCAGAAAACATAAATCCAGATTCTGAAATAAAATTCGAAGAATTTGATTATGTTGTTGATGCGGTGGATACAGTTACAGCTAAGATTGCAATTATAATGGAAGCAAAAGAAAAAAAAGTTCCCGTAATCAGTGCTATGGGGGCAGGAAATAAGATTAATCCCGCTCAGCTTGAAGTTGCAGATATAAGCAGAACTTCGGTTGACCCTCTTGCAAAGGTAATGCGCCGCGAACTGAAAAAACGTGGAATAAAGAATCTGAAGGTTGTGTATTCGAAAGAAAAACCTATGTTGCCTGTAACAGACAGCTATGAAAATGATATGGGTATCGGAAATGAAAGTAATATTTCAGGAAAAGATAATGTACTGAGTAAAGATAATGATATGGATAATATAAATATCAATAAAAATAAATCAGAGAAATTTAGGGATACAGCCAGAAAATGTTATATAAGGCGGGCAACCCCGGGATCTGTTGTATTTGTTCCTTCAGTTGCCGGTATGATAATTGGAAGTGAAGTTGTGAAGGAACTTACCGGGATACAAAATGACGTTCGCGTGATATAAAGATAAATGGTAAAATCGTTAAAAATCATGAAAGAATTATCTGAGGGAAAAAAATGAAAATCGGAATTTTTGATTCCGGAATTGGTGGCATTTCTGTACTGCATGAAGCAATGAAATGTCTTCCGAATGAGGAATATATATTTTATGCAGATGTGGATCATGTTCCCTATGGCAGGAAAAAACCTGCGGAAATCCGGTGCTTTGCAGATGAAATAATAAAATTTTTTATAGATCATAATGTTGATGCTATTGTTATTGCATGCAATACAGCAACAAGTGTCGCTGCCGGGTATTTGAGGCAAAAGTACAGCATACCAATAATTGGAATGGAACCGGCTGTTAAACCGGCTGTGGAGCTTACTCAGGAGAGACAGGAAGGACATAACAGGGTGCTTGTAATGGCGACACCTGTAACAATTCATGAAAATAAACTTCATGATCTTCTGGAGAAGTTTGACACTGAACATAGCTGTGATCTGCTGCCAATGCCAGAACTCGTTACATTTGCGGAAAATGGGATATTTGAAACTAAGGAAGTTATGAATTATCTGAATGAAAGGTATGGAACTCTTCCTGATCCGATATCGGATTATTCAGTAGTTGTTCTTGGGTGTACTCATTTTAATTATTTCAAAAAATTGTATCGTGAAATATTTGGAAAAGATACAGCATTAATTGATGGAAATAAAGGTACGGTAAGATATCTTGCAAAAGTATTGGGAATTAAAATAGAAAATCACTGCTTATCTGATTTTGAAAATACAAAAGTTACTTATTATATGTCAGGTCGCAAAGTTAAAGATACAGAAACTCTTGAATATTTTAAAAGGCTGCATGAACAGTTGGAAAAGCTTTGTGAAGTTTAGATGAAATAAACCCCATTTACCATATACAGTGGTTATCCGAAAAGATGGTATACATCACTTTAGTAAGGTAAATGGGGGATTTTTATATTGCAGATATATTTTTTCTTTTTTTATCTGTCAGAAAATAAAGTATAATTCCGGCTGCAGTTGTTACAATTCCGAAAATC
>CALMUC010000119.1 GCA_937872845.1 uncultured Lachnospiraceae bacterium
AACTCTCCTATCTGATAAAAGAGCATTACAGCAACACCTTCTGTATATTGACCAAGCAAAAATGCACCTGCTGTTGCTATTGTCATCAGAAACTTTTCATCAAAAACCTGACCATGTCCGATATTTTTTACAGCTCCTTTTACTATGTCATATCCGACAACTGCATATGGTATCAGATACATACAAAGTTTTGCCCACCAAGGAGCATTTTTCCATATCAGATGGAATATCAGAGTAATGATTATAATTAAACATATTGCTTCAATAATATGCCTGAGATTTCTTTTTTGCTTTACTGTCATAAACGACCTCTGCTTTCAGTTAAAGAATTATTTCCATATCATCTTCTATTCTTTTTACATTTTTCACTGCATGTTTCATAACAAAATCAACATCTGCACCATCTTCAAATTCTATAATGCACTTCTGTGTCATAAATGAAAGTGACACTTCTTTTATACCTTCTGTATTTTTTATTGCATTAAGCATTTTATCAGCACACGCCGCACAGTCTACTTCTATTCTATATGTCTTCTTCATTATAATTTTCTCCTTTATTTCTATTATTATGTCAATTGATTTAAAGATATTTGATTGATTTACAAATATTGCTTCTATTCCTCCACATGTTCCATTCCCATGCTTAGCATAGTCCTTACATGATCATCATCGAGTGAATAATACATACTTTTCCCGTCACGACGAAACTTTACAAGTTTCGCATCCTTTAATATTCTTAGCTGATGGCTTATAGATGATTGACTTAATTTTAATATATCTGCCATTTCACTTACATTCATTTCATCATCTAAAAGTGCAAATAGAATCTTTATTCTGGTTGAATCTCCAAAGATTCTGAACAACTCAGCCAGATCATACAGATATTCATCATCTGGCATACACTGTATTTTATTTTTCATAACATTTTTCATTTTTTCTTTATCGTCAGCAATCAATTTTAAATTATTATCCGGTTCATTCATAAAAAACCTCCACTCAAATGATAATAAATTTTAACATCCATACATTTTTTATCTGTTCATATGTGCATTTATTCATATATGATAATAGTATACTCATACAGATACTTAGTCAATATTTTTTTTCTTTTGATTGCATTCTGTCTGATTTCTATGTAAAATCTTTGTCGGACTGAATAATTTTGAATACAAAAAATAAAAGCAGAAATATATTTTCTGGGATTGAGGAGAAGATGAGTATCTTTTATCGTATTACCGCCCTGCTGGGTGGACTTGGCATGTTCCTTTACGGCATGCAGATAATGGGAAATGGTCTTAAAAGCACTTCCGGCACAGCAATGAAATCAGCTCTTGCCAAGGTCACAAATAAACCTGTCAAGGGTTTTCTGCTTGGCTTACTTGTAACATGTATGATTCAGAGTTCACACGCAACAATTGTCCTTACCGTTGGGCTTGTAGGTGCAGGTTTTCTTACGTTTCAGCAATCAATCGGTGTTATACTTGGTGCAAATGTCGGAACTGCGATAACCGCTCAGATAATCCGTCTTATGGATTTAAGTGCAGGGTCATCAAGTATACTTTATTTCTTTAAAGCAGATAATCTGGCACAATTATCCATCATTGCCGGTATAATTCTTATTATGTTTATAAACAAAAGATCCTCCAATGCTGCAGGAACAATTCTTATGGGATTCGGTCTGCTCTTCGTTGGAATAATAAATATGAGTAATTCTGTAAGTTCTATGGGCAATGCCCTGAGTCATTTTCTTGTTGCATTCGAAAATAATTATTTCCTTGGTTTTC
>CALMUC010000120.1 GCA_937872845.1 uncultured Lachnospiraceae bacterium
TTCCGATCTCGTATAACAGACGGATTTCATAATTTATATCTTAAAATCCGTCCGAATACAGATATGGATCTTGATGGAGATCCTGTTGAAATCCATTATGTGGCTGTTGATAAGGATAAAGATGCAAAGCAGGAATAAATTGTATTAGTAAGTTCTTTTGAAATGTTTTATATCATCCTCAAATAAAGTGATGAGCTGATTGTAATATTCAGCATCTGAATCACTTAACTTTGAGGATGATTTTTTTGATTCAACAGATTCTCGCAGCTTTTTTAATTGTGCCAGAGCATCATCTTTATAGTTGTTACTTAAATCGACACGAATCTGATTTACAATTTCTTCCAGATCTTTTGGATGTTTTTTCTTAAAAAGCATATATGCGGTCCTCCTTGTTAAAATATGCAGTACACTCTTGTGACTTTAAATATGATGTGATTTTACATGGGTATATGTGATTGAAAACTTACACCTATTTTAAAACAAACATATATTTTTTTCATTCATTTTGTGTTGTCAGAGTGGTAATATATTGATAAACAGATGATTGGCATGCGCACTCTGCAGTATTGTAAGTTTATGCAAAAGATTGAGGAGAGAATGCCTGCACTTTTAAGAGTGTAAGCGGTAAAAGTTGTGTTTTAATTGCAGTGGAATGTCAGACTCTTTGGGGGATAAAATTAAAATGGCACAAAAGAAAAAAATAGCAATAACAGAAAATGCTCCGGCGGTACTTACATTTGCCAGACTTGCACTTATTATACTTGCTGTAAATTATTTTACTAAAGGAAAAAGCAATGCACTGCTTTTTTCTGTTTATCGTTCACCTATAAGTGTTTTCTGGGTTATACGTCTTTTCGGACATGTGCTGGGACATGCGAGTATTTCTCATTTTGTAGGGAATATGACTCTTTTTCTTTTGCTTGGACCGATTCTTGAAGAAAAATATGGCAGCTGGCGGCTTGTACTTATGATGGCACTTGTTGCGGTTGTATCAGGACTTGTAAATATCATTTTCTTTCCGGGTACTGCTCTGCTAGGAGCAAGCGGAATTGTTTTTATGATGATAATTCTGGTATCGGCACTTGATATGCGGAAAGGTGAAATACCGCATACAATGATACTTGTTATGGTGATTTATCTTGGATCTGAGGTTGTAAATATGGTTACTGTACATGATAATATTTCTCATCTGACCCATCTTATCGGAGGCCTTATCGGAGCAGTCCTGGGAGCGGTATTTGCCGCAAGACAAAGCAGTTTCAGGCATAATTAATAAGGAAAAGCCGATGACGTATACAGTCGGAAATGTTACATATTTACGGTTGATATAAAGAAAATGCAAATTTATAAAAATATTAATAAAAGAGAAATTTTGAAAGTGATAGTCTGAGTGATATAAAGCAGAAATCATTTGTTAAGATTTCTCTTTTTTTGTTGAAATTTTTCATGACGGGTTGAGCAAAAAAAATATGAGTTGTATAATATAATTTTACTTCGGACATGAAAGAAAGGATTATATATGGATTCCATCAGTGAAAAAAGAAAACAGCTTGAAGACGCTCTTGGGAAATTTGATGTAAGGCGGGGCGTTTCTTATGATGAAGTAAATGAAATTAAAAACGAAAATACGCAGGTTGAACAATTCCATAATGTTATTTTACCAGATATAAAAAGTGAGTTTGGAAGTTCATTTTATTTTATTGATTATATTTCTATACTTCAGTCAGTACGCATAAGAAAGGATATGTGGGAAGATGGAATAGAGTATGCTGAGAATGAAAAAATAGGTATAAAGCTGGATTCACTTTGTATTGATTCATATTACACGGGGATAAAAAATACAGATGTCTGGTGCGCTAAATATTCATTTGTTGTGCCTCCAAGGTATTATAACCAGTATCTGACATTGCGTTTTACAAGGGATACTATGCTGGAAATGCATTGTGAGAGCTGGAATTGTCCGTGGGATATGAATTCAAAAATGGTTGCAAATTGTGTTCATAAAGCAGCCGGACTTTATCTTCTGGGAAAATATATAGAGAAAAAAAATCCGGGAGATGAAACAGATGAAGCAGCACTCAGGCTTATAAAAAATACAGTCAGAGAAAGTGTTTCGAGAACGGGTGAGGCTGAAAAAAAGGATATAGAAATTGAGCCGGTTCTTGTCATAAAAAATGAATCCGAAATATGTGTTTCATTTAAAGCAGGTACGGATAGACTTTATAAAATACGAAATATTTCTGAATTTGTAAGACAGACAAGAAATCATGGTGAATTTAAAACAGGTAAAATGAGTATTATGATGACTGAGGAACGCATCATGGATAGATATTATCCGTTTTATGAGATCATGAAACGTGCTGTTCTTAATTTTTCTGAACAGCAAAAGGACATGAATAAAAAAAATTTTTATTCGAAACCTGAGCAGACATTACATGATACAATTCGTTTGTATGGTAAGGAACTGGATGATTTTATAGATTTGATCATGGGTGATGGAATGGATGGCAGTGATGGTGCCGGCAGGAAAACTTATTATGTCAGGGACGGCGTATTTCCACTTTCTTTCGTATTAAGCGACAATGGTCATGGTGCAGTCAGGCTTATTGGGAATATTCCTGTTCTGATTTATGGTGAGAAGAATGGTTATTATGTAGAAGGCGATGTCATAAAACGTATCAGCGAATCGAAACTGCATGAGCTTATGCCTATTTTAAATGCTGCAGATGATGGAAATATAGATATGAGAATCGGAGCAAAATATATTACATCTTTTTACTCTGAAACTCTTCCATGGCTTGAACAGATTGCCGATATTACATATGAAAATGATAATACTGTTCTTGATGATGGAGCAACAGATCTGAAGTTTGAATTTCTTCTGGATGCATCGGATGACAGTTTTACATGTGAACCGGTTGCCATATATAAAGAAAAAAATTTTAATCTTGCAGATTTTTCAGGTAAAAATGAAAGTATTTCAGAGATATATCCATGGATGATGAGAAATGAGCTTAGGGAAGAAGAAATACTTAAAATAGTAGAAGAATTTTTTCCGAAATGTGCTGGCAGATACTTTAAATGTAATAATGATGAAAAAAATGTTTATCATATACTTTATGAAGCAGTAGAAGAACTTGGAAAACTTGGCACTGTAAAAGGAACTGATGCATTTAAAAGCACAAAAATAAGGAGAAAACCGGCAGTTTCGGTAGGAGTTTCTGTTGTGAGTGGTCTTCTGGATCTGAAAATCACAAGTGATGACATATCCTTGCAGGAACTTATAGAAATACTCAAAACATATGATGTTAAGAAAAAATATCATCGTTTGAAAAATGGGGATTTTATAGACACAGATTCAGAAAGTCTGGAAACGCTTTATCAGATGATGACAGCTCTTCATGTAAAGCCTAAAGAATTTGTTATGGGTAAAATGCAGATACCTGAATACCGTGCTCTTTATCTTGATTCAATGCTGGAAGACAGAGAAAATCTATATGCGGTAAAGGATAAATCATTCAGGCATATGATCCGGGAGTTCAAAACAATTTCTGAATCAGAGTATGAAGTTCCGGATAAAATGAAACATATTCTTCGTGAATATCAGAAAGTTGGATTTTGCTGGATGAAAACCTTATATCATTATGGGTTTGGCGGGATACTGGCTGATGAAATGGGACTTGGAAAAACTTTACAGGCAATTGCACTTCTTGAGGATTTAAAAGCTGAAGGTACAGATAAAACATCTATTGTTATAGCACCGGCGGCTTTAATCTTTAACTGGGGGGCAGAAATTGCAAGATTTGCACCTGATATATCATTTATAATTGTAACCGGAAATGCAGAGGTCAGAAAAGAACTTATAAATAGTTATAAAAATTATGATGTTGTAATTACGTCTTATGATCTTCTCAAAAGAGATATTGCAGAATATGAAGGGAAACAGTTTGAAATTGAATTTTCAGATGAAACACAGAATATAAAAAATTGTAATACTGCAGCAGCAAAATCGGTGAAACTTATTTCAAGCCATGTGAGATTTGCATTGACAGGAACACCCATAGAAAATCGTCTTTCTGAACTTTGGAGTATTTTTGATTATCTGATGCCTGGATTTTTGTACAGTTATCAGAATTTCAAAAAAACGATAGAGACGCCGATTGTAAAGGATAATGATAAGACAGCAAGTGACAGACTGAAGTGTATGATTACGCCATTTATATTGAGGAGATATAAAAAGGATGTCTTGAAAGACCTGCCTGCAAAGCTTGAGGAGGTTTACTATGCAGGACTTTCGGATGGGCAGGCAAAAATTTATTATGCTGAAGTATTGAAACTTAATCAGATATTGAATAAAACATCAGATGAAGAGTTTAAGAAAAATCGTTTTGCCATTCTCGCTGAACTTATGCGGATCAGACAGATATGTTGTGACCCCGGACTTGTTTTTGAAAATTATTCCGGTGAATCGGCAAAAAGAGAAGCCTGTATGCAGCTGCTCATGGATGCCGTGGATGGCGGACATAAGATTCTTGTGTTTTCTCAATTTACGTCAATGCTTGATATTCTTGAAAAGGAAGCTGAAAAATCAGGAATTTCGTATTACGAGATTCGTGGAAATACACCGAAACAGGAAAGACTTAAACTTGTTAACAGTTTTAACGCAAATGATACAAATGTTTTTTTTATTTCATTAAAAGCCGGTGGAACCGGGCTCAATCTTACGGGTGCAGATATTGTTATACATTATGATCCATGGTGGAATGCCGCTGCACAGAATCAGGCAACGGATCGTGCACACAGAATCGGACAAAAGAATGTTGTTACGGTTTATAAACTTATAATGAAGAAAACTATAGAGGAGAAGATTCTTCAGCTGCAGGATAAAAAAGTAAAATTAGCGGACGACATTTTGAGTGGTGAGAATATCAAAGAAGGCAGCATAACGAAAGAGGAATTGCTGGAAATACTCAGATAAGAGAAATAAGGGCACTTGAAGAAGATTTATATTCATCCATGTGGTGCGATTTTTTTATTTCTTTATATAAACGGAGCATTGCGGCGCTATTTTTTTCGTCGGTAACAGTTTTAAAAAAAATCGAATCTTCACATTCAGCCCAATAGAACCAAAGCTCCTTCATTTTTTCCGCAACTGGCGTTTCACCAGACATTTCTTCAGTGTATCTTGAAATCAGTTCGTTGTGAAAATTTCGGAATGTGCTGCGGATAATATCATGTGGTGGTATTTGAAAATCTTTAAATTCAGACGGCAGATAAGGATTTGAAATGGCTCCGCGGCCAATCATCAGGGCACTGTCATGAGAAATACAGCTGTTTTTATAACCGTTAACAGTTTTATGCTCGTTTGATTTTGATATTAACTCGTCAAAATCATTTACAGATTTTATGTCACCATTATATATAACAGGAAATTCAGATATTTCATCTGCTGCCTTAAAAAATTCATCAATATGTACTTTCCCGCGATAAAATTCATTCCCAAAGCGAGGGTGAATGATGAGTTCTGTAAAAGGATATTGGCGGAAAACTGAAATTAAATTTTCAAAATCAGGTGCATTAATATCAGCTCCAAGCCGTGTTTTTACTGAAATTTTAAGCGGACATCCTGCAAATATATTATCAAGAAAATGTTTAAGACGTTCAATATCACGAAGAGCCCCTGAACCGCGTCCCTTCGAGACAACTGTTTTAGAAGGACATCCAAGGTTAAGATTGACTTCTGAATATCCGTTCCTGCTCAGTTCTTCAGCTATTGAAATAAAAATATCAGAATCATTTGAAAGTATTTGAGGGATAACGTGAAGTCCGTAATTATTTTGAGGAGCAACGTCTCTTTTTTCACGCGCTGAAAGATGAGCACTATTCATAAAAGGAGTAAAATATTTGTCAAAACCTCCGTAGTATTTTTTAAATGCTGATCTGTAAATGTATGTTGTTATTCCTTCCATTGGAGCCATATAAAGATTCATAATAAATTCTCACTCTTCTGTAGTTTTTGTTGATTCAGATGTGATGGTAATTATAACATGAGGAATGCAGTAAATACGAGATGTTCTGCATTATTATTTACATTAAGAATATAATTTTGATAGAAATTATAAGAAATTTAAGCATAGTGTGAATTTCTTACTATTGATAACATTTCAAAAAAAGGTTAAGATAATGCCGTCTATGGGCTAAAATTTTGAGTTCTGAGGAGAAATGAAGATATGAGAAAGACAAAAGTTATTTGTACAATAGGACCAGCAAGTCAAAAAGAAGAGGTGCTTCGTGAACTGATGCTTTCGGGCATGAATGTTGCGCGGCTGAATTTTTCTCATGGATCACATGAGGAACATAAGATGAAGATGGACCTTATTAAGAAATTGAGAAAGGAACTTTGTCTCCCGATTCCTATTATGCTTGATACAAAAGGACCTGAATACAGGATTATGACATTCAGGGACGGAAGTATAACTTTAAAAGATGGAGATATATTTACATTTACGACTGATGATGTAATAGGTGATGAAAAGAAAGTTTCAGTTTCATATAAGAATCTTATATCGAATCTTGAAATTGGAGATACAATTCTTGTAAATAATGGTCTGGCAATTTTTAAAGTTATTGAATTAAATGAAAATGATGCTGTTTGTGAAACGGTTGCAGGCGGTGTTCTTTCAGACCACAAGTCGATGAATTTTCCTGGAAAGGTTTTGGAACAGGAATTTCTTTCAGAACAGGATAAGTCTGATCTTTTGTTTGGAATTGCAAATGATATTGAATATGTTGCAGCATCATTTGTTTCAACCGGTGATGACATCAGGACTATGAGAAGTTTTCTTGATGAGAATGGCGGTTCGGATATAGAAATCATCGCAAAAATTGAGAATCGTTCTGGCGTTGAAAATATTGAAGATATATGTTCTGTTGCTGATGGAATAATGGTGGCAAGAGGTGATCTTGGTGTTGAAATCCCGGCATATGAAGTGCCGTCAGTACAGAAATATCTTATTTCAAAGTGCAGAATGCTTGGTTCAAGAGTTGTTACAGCAACTGAGATGCTGGAGTCAAT
>CALMUC010000121.1 GCA_937872845.1 uncultured Lachnospiraceae bacterium
GTGAGCAGGGAGCCGGCATTTCGCATGGCTCCCCTTCTGGTCTCTTCTCCTATCCCATGATCAGGTCCAGGATCTCTTTTGCAAAGGTAATGATGATACCGCCTGCCAGTGTCAGAAATCCGTTTGCCCTCTGGCTTGGATCGTGGCTCTTTAAGGACAGACCGACCTGCACGATACCAAATCCCAGCAGAATCAGGCCAATGGCGCGGATCAGGGAAAAGATAAACGTGGACAGGTTATTGACTACGGTCAGCGGATCGCCTGCGGCATAAACGCAGGTCGCCCCAATGCAGATCGACAGTACCATGACTGCATACAGAGCAAACAGTTTCTTCTGCCCTCTCTTCATCTTCAGCGGTGCGGTCTCTTTCCTGATTTCTGTGTGTTTCTTATTTTTCAGTAAATTCATTGGCATTCCTCCCATCAAAAAAGCTCCCCGATGATGTCCTCATCCAGAAGCAGTTCGTAATCGTCATATCTTGTTTCGTCAAATGTAAAATCGTCATGCGCCAGCGGTGCTTTCGCATAATTGAACGGGCCGGCACCTCCGTCCTCGGTATACCGGATGTTGGGATGCTTCATCAGGTCATACTTGGCATCCAGTATGGGCCGCTCCCCGCGGATAAACAGAAGTGCATTCTGGTTATCCAGCATACGGACTTCATCCGGCTGTAACAGCTCCCTTCCGCTCTGCTGGAAGTTGGTGGAGTAGCTGCCGGATTTTCCTTTGGTCTGCCCGTAGGTGTTGGTGTCTATGGTTTCTTTCCCCAGTAATTCTGATACATATTTGTGTGTCTCTTTTTCATTGCCGCCCAGGTACAAAAACTCATCGCAGTTGCCCACCAGACTTTCCCAGGAGTCCTTGAACAGAGCCTTTAGCTGGCTCATGTTCTGGATGATGATGCTGCAGTAAATGGAACGGGAACGGCAGGTTGCCAGGATCTTCTCAAACTCATTTGGCAGGGATACGTTTGGAAACTCATCCATGATGCAGTTGACCGGAACCGGGAGGGCACCGCCATGCACACGGTCTGCCATGTAATAAAGCGTCTGGAAAAGCTGGCTGTAGATCATGCCTACCAGATAATTCAAAGAGGTGTCTGCATCCGGGATACAGCAGAAAAGGGCAACTTTTCTTTCTCCCATGCTGGAAAGATCCAGTTCATCAGTATTGGTCAGCTTGGCGATCTGCGGCAGATTGAAGGCTGCCAGCCGGACACCTACACTGATCAGGATGGACTTGGCGGTCTTTCCTGCCGCCTGCTTGTAAATGTGATACTGCTTGACGGCAATGCTGTCCGGGTCCCGCATCTCCAGACGGTCAAACAAAATGTCCAGAGGGGACTCGTAGTCCTCGTCCTCTTCTTTTACCTGTGCCGAGCCTAACATCTCCATGATCATGGCGAAGTTCTGTTCTTCCGGCGGAGCTTCGTGGAGCAGATACAGCATCAGTGCCTGAAGCAGTGCGGTTTCGCTCTTCTCCCAGAAGGGATCGGAGGACTGGGAACCTTTGGGTGTGGTGTTTTGTATCAGATTGGAAATAAGACGGAGCACGTCTTTGTCATCGTGGACATACTCGAATGGATTGTAGCAAAAAGATGTGTCGGGATTGATGAGGTCAAAGACACGCACCTCATATCCTTTCTTTTCCAGCAGACCGCCTGTCTTTCGGAGCAGCTCGGCTTTCGGATCGGTGATGACCATCGAACAGCAGCACTGCATGATGTTTGGCAGGGCAAAGCCTCTGGATTTTCCTGCACCGGAGCCTCCCACTACGAGAATGTTGAGACATCTGCGGTGCTTGTGGGTGTCAAGGCTAATGCGGAAGTTCTGTGTCAGCAGGATGTTCTGGGAGTACGGCTTCTGGCTATATTTCTTACAGATCTGCCGGGCATCACCCCATCTGGCGGAACCATGTTCTTCCCCTCTGCGGTAGATCGGAAGAGCGTCGTGTAGGGAAAGAGTGTTCAG
>CALMUC010000122.1 GCA_937872845.1 uncultured Lachnospiraceae bacterium
CTCTTCCGATCTTTTATGACGCTCCTCACGCTTCAAATGTGCAATAATACGAGCATCCAGTTCTTTCAGACTAAACGGCTTCAGTATATAGTCATCCCCACCGGATAAAAGCCCGTTTACCCTGTCCTGCTCCTCCACTTTTGCCGTCAGGAAGATAATGGGACAAGTTACTTTGCCCCGGATACGTCTGCATACTTCTAATCCGTCTATTTTAGGCATATTGATGTCCAGCAAGATAATATCCGGTTTCTTATGGATTTTTTCCAAAGCATCTGTGCCATCTTCTGCCATCATTACATCATATCGTTTGATTTCAAAATAGTTCTTTAACATCTTTAATAATTCGATGTCATCATCCACGATCAAAATTCTATATGCCACTTTTATCACCTCGTTTTATCAGTATACAACGAAAAAAACAATAAATAAACAACAAGAGAAACACTTCGAGCCGCCCATTGCCGGACGGCTCCTTTTATGCCCGAAAGCGATAACCAACACCACGTATCGTTTCTATGTAGTGCGGTGTTTCCGGATTTTCTTCTATTTTCTTTCTCAAGTTCTTAATCAGACCGTAAATTCGGTTATTCACTTCTGACTCCGCTTCCTCATAGATATGCTGATAGATCTGTTCTTTCGTGAATACCCGATTAGGAGATAAAGCAACCACAGCGATTTGCTTCAAAAGTCTCTTTCGCCTGGTATACCGTTTATAACTTCTCATGTTTATCACCTTCAATCTGCTTTCAAATTTAATAATCTATATTTTATGACAATTCAGCATATAGAAAAGTTAGTTATTCGTGAAAATTATTTTTAAATTTAGAACTTGCATAACCACTACGATGTAAAAACAGTTTAGAGGCATTTATGACAGAGATTGATTTTATCTGGTTTTCGACTTTCTCCACGAAAGTGGCAAAAAATACCTGGCTACGAATTCCTTCGCTTAGGGCAAATCTGAAATCCTGAACGCTTTTATTCCTGTAGCCGACAAATTTGTCATCAACATAAGGCAAAAGCTTCATTGAGGAATCTATTTCATTTGACATATACTACATCTAGTGTTATACTGTTCTTATATCAATTATTTGTGTCAATCCGGAAAGGATTTATCACACGCAGTTTAGGTTTGAAACGTAGTCAGGAGTTTTCCTATGCCCAACAAGCAGCAGGGACTTCTGGCTTTTTTTATTTTGCAGGAAACTGCATCTATTTTGAGAATGAACATAAGCGTCATTCTCTTTTTTTATGCCTGAACGCAGGGAAAGGAGGATTACGGAAACAAATGATTCCGGAACTGGCACGCCACAAAAGAAAGGAGACTCTATGTCAGTCAAAAGAATTAAGAATCTTGTAAAACAACTCAATGAATACCGTCATGCCTACTACAATCAGGATGCCCCTCTGGTATCTGATGCCGAGTATGACCGACTCTTTGACGAACTGAAGGAACTGGAGGAACAGACTGGTTTCATCCTGTCAAATTCTCCGACACAGACGGTTGGATATTATCCGGTCAGTGAACTTGCCAAAGTCACCCATCCGACTCCGCTGCTCTCGCTTGAGAAAACAAAACTGATTTCAGAGCTTTTAGATTTCATGAAAGGACAGGAAGTTCTCTTTATGCTGAAACTGGACGGTTTGACTACCAAACTCATTTACGAAGATGGCAGACTGATTCAGGCTTCTACCCGTGGAGATGGTGAAGTGGGGGAAGATATTACACACAATATCCCGGCATTTTTAAATGTACCGCTTACCATTCCACACAAAGAACGTCTGGTCATTACCGGTGAGTCTTTTATACCAACCAATGATTTTGAACGTCTGAAAGATACTCTGCGTGATGGAAATGGAAAACCTTATAAAAACGGACGTAATTTTGCTTCCGGATCAGTACGAAGTCTTGATCCGAAGAACTGTATCGGACGTTGTGTTCGCTTTCTTCCGTTCAATGTATTAGAAGGAATGGAGGATGTTCCCTTCCCGGACAGCAGAGCCTGCAAATTAGAAGGTTTAACACACCTGGGCTTTGGTTACTGCCCGTTTTTCTCAATTTCAGGAACCGGACTTTCAAAAGAATATGCGGAGAAATTCATTCAGGAATTGGTATCCACAGCAGCAAATTTACATCTTCCTATCGATGGCATTGTCATGATTTTTGACAGTCTCAGCTACTCCAAAAGCTGCGGAAAAACCGGACACCACTATAAGGACGGCCTCGCCTATAAGTTTGAGGATGATACCTACGAAACTTTCTTGCGTGAAATTGAATGGACACCGACCAGATTCGGAGAGATTGCTCCGGTCGGCATCTTCGATACCGTGGAGATTGACGGCTGTGATGTTTCCAGAGCTTCCCTTCATAATCTGACCTTTATCAAAAATCTGGAGCTTGTACCCGGATGCCGGATTCTTGTTTCCAAACGAAACATGATCATCCCACATATAGAGGATAATCTGGATCGTGGAAGGTATACCGACATCACGCCTCCGGTCTGCCCTTGCTGTGGTTCCAAAACCAGAACCTACAGCCGTAAGACCAGCGACGGTCGCACCGTAGAAACTCTGCATTGTGATAATCCGCAGTGCGACAGCCAGATCACAAGAAGGTTTGTCCATTTTGCCAGCAAGAAGGCAATGAACATCGAAGGACTGTCAGAAGCCACTTTAGAAAAATTCCTGAATCTGGGCTATCTGCACTCTTTTCAGGACATCTATCATCTGGAGGAACACCGGGAAGATATTGTGGCACTGGACGGATATGGTGAGAAATCTTTCGACCGCTTGTGGGAATCCATCAACGCCAGCCGGAGGACCAGCTTTGTCCGCTATCTGGTTTCCATGGATATTCCTATGATCGGCAGAACCAAAAGCCGGATTCTGGACACCGTATTTTCCGGAAATTTAACTGCATTTGAACAGGCGGCTGTCGGAGATTACGACTTCACTCAGTTAGAGGATTTTGGCGAAATCTTAAATCACAACATCCATTCCTGGTTTGCAGATGAAGCAAATCTTGATTTATGGAAAAACTTACAGAACGAATTCACATTTGAACAAAGAAAGGAAGAGACCATTATGACAAAAGAAAACAAATTTACAGGATGTACCATCGTAGCAACAGGGAAACTGGAGCATTTTACCAGAGACGGTATCAACGATAAGATTCTGGAGCTTGGTGCCAAACCTGGCAGCTCTGTAACAAAGAAAACCGATTACCTGATCTGCGGGGAAAAAGCCGGCAGCAAACTGGCAAAAGCCCAGAGCCTTGGTATTCCAATTCTTACAGAAGCTGAATTTTTGGAGATGATTGCATAACCATCTCTGCAATAGATGAGAATTATTTTGAGGTGTGGCTGAAAGGCCGCACCTCTTTTACAAAGGAGGAATTTATAATGAATCAAACAAATACAAGCAAGCGCATACCTACACAGATCAATGAATTTCGGGGAGATTATGCTTTTCTAAGCAATTTCTATCCGGCACCGGTCTCTTACATGGGACAAACCTATGCAAATAATGAAGCTGCTTTTCAAGCGCAGAAAACACTCTCTGCGAGAGAGCAACGCAAATTCTGTATTTTTCGGATGCATAATCCTTCTGATGCAAAGAAACTCGGCAGAGATCTTACATTACGCCCGGACTGGGAAAAAGTGAAAGTCCGGTTCATGTATGAAATCTGCATGTGCAAATTCATGCAGAACCCGGAACTCCGGGATAAACTTCTTGCAACCGGAGAGTCCACACTTATTGAAGGAAACAACTGGGGTGACTATTTCTGGGGCAAAGTCAATAACTGCGGAGAAAACCAGTTAGGAATCATCCTGATGGATGTACGTGCGAAGCTGCAGTGGAATGCAGAAACAGCGCCCAATAATATACCTCAATGTCTGCAATAAAGGAAAGGATGGTCTAATAGAATGAATGAAAATGCAAAAACAAAATTAGTGCTTGAGTATACTGGCATGGATGATTTTTCCTGTCCGGTATATAAGGACCAATTCGGAAAGTTGTGGAAGGATATTGACCTTGGCAAAGAGCCTGAACCGAATCTTTATTCTTTATCTTTTAACCATATTGATGGAGAACCTTCCCATCCCATACAGCAGGAGTACACATTTCATCCGGCTCCGTATCAAAGAAGTTCCTATGAATTCGAGTACCGGATGTTAAGTAAATTACAGTCTGACTGTGAATACTATCTGGGCTACGGAAATCGCAGTCCGTCTATCCTATGCAATCATAGCGTTCAAAACCATATTGCCCGTATGAAAGAATTATGGAATGGTTTTCCCACAGATCAGAAACCGGAATGGCTGACCTGGGAACAGCTTCTTCAGTACGAAAAAGTAATGACAGAAACCGGAATACCCGTGAAGAACTGCTCAGACTAGACAATTCATCATTTATCAGAAATTACCCTCTATATTATCCATTCATATTTTGATATAATAGGAACAGTTGAAAGAAAGGAGCATTTCCCATGTATCTGAAAAGAAAAGTTTACGATCAGCTTCTGGATTGGAAAAACGATACCGTCCACAGCACCTTGGAAGTGAATGGTGCCAGACAGGTCGGAAAAACATATATTATCAATAAATTTGCGGATGAGAACTTCAGGCACAAGATCTACATTAACCTGTTTGATTTGTCCGGCAAACAATTTATGGAATGTTACAAAAAAGCCACAGACTGGACTCCCGGTACAAAACGACCGGAGCAGCCGCTTCACGATGCTTTTAAACTCTTCGATCCGGATTTTGAAGATACCAACGATACAGTCATCATTATTGATGAAATTCAGGAATCCTCAGAGATATTCAACCGTATCCGAGAATTTACCCGCTATTTTCAAGCGCATTTCATTGTAACTGGAAGTTATCTGGGACGTGTACTGGAACCGGAATTCAAATTCTCCAGTGGAGATATTACCAGTATCCGTATTTATACCCTTTCCTTTAAAGAGTTTTTGGAAGCATTGGATGACCAGCTTTTTCAGAAGTATCTATCACTTCCACTGGATCATGCAGATGACACCGTACCGGAACTATATGACGAATTAAAGAATGTTTACGACATCTATAGACAGATTGGCGGCTATCCAAAGGTTGTGGAAACATACCTTAACACAAAAGACGTGGAAGCAGCTCAAAAAGAGCTTGTTAGAATCATCCGCATTTTCTTAAACGAATCTATGCGGTACTTTGATGACATCACAGATATTAGTGTTTTTACCAACATCTTTTTAAGCATCTGCCGTATTCTGCTTCGTGAAAAGAAAGGATTAGATGAGGACAGTATAAGTGAAGAACTGCAAAAGCTCGTTACAAAGAATTACTCCAGTAATCTTTCTAAAGCAACCTGCTATCGTGCTATCAACTGGCTTTACCATTCTGGAATCATCGGTTTCTGTGGCAAAATCACAGAACTGGACATCTTGAATTTCAAACCGGGAAGCCGCTGCTTCTTCATGGATCTTGGAGTTGCATATTATTATCTCTCCAGAACTGGTGCTACTGTATCAACTATGGATGGCTCATTGAACGAAAACTATGTTTACATTAACTTGTCCAAACGCCAGGAATTCCCGGAAGAAATTATCTTTGAGACACCGGCTTTTGCTACTTATAAAGGTGGTGAAATTGATTTTGTAGCTCAGACATTGAAAACTCACATCCGCTATCTGATTGAAGTTAAAGCCGGTAAGGGAACTGCATCTACTGCCTTGAAGGCATTGGAACAGGGGAAGGCCAATAAACTACTATATCTGAAAGGTGATACCAAAGGCGGAACCGTTGGAAACGTACAAACACTTCCTATCTATCTGCTAGAACAATATCATTTTTAATCAAAGAAAGAATACTTCGAGCCGCCCATCCGGACGGCTCTTTTCATCTATATTCTTGTATATTTATTTTACTAACAGCGCATCATTCTTTGAAAGAAGATATATACAGTATTGATTCATACTGATGCCTTCTTTTTTTGAGTGTTCCGCCAGATCCCGGTGTAAGCTGCGTGGCATCCTTATTTTAAACTGTCCCGAATACTCTTCCAGGCTTCCCGGTTCGTGAATCTCAATCCCTTCTTCCAGTGCAGCTTCTAACCATGCTTTTTTTGCATCCGCTGCATTTTCAACTGCCCTTTCTATCGTCTCTCCACAGGTGATGCATCCCGGCAGTTCCGGATAAGAAACCACAAATCCACCTTCATCCTTATCTTCCACAATTTCCATGCGATAGGACATTGCCAAATAATCATTCAGTGTCTTCATCGTTTTTCGCCTCACTTTCTACAATCTGCTTTACCATTTCAACATAAATTTTCTTGATTGGTTCGTGTTTCGGTATTGTTATCGGCTGGCATCCCGCTTTACGGAATGTATAATGGCTGCTCCCACTTCTCGGAGCATTTATCTCATATCCATAACTTTCTAATACTTTTCTTAATTCATCAAAACGAAGGTCTTTCGATAATGAGCAAATTCTTGTCAATAGTTTATCCCATTTCGACATCTTTAATGCCTCCTATCTATAGTATATGTGGTGTCATATGTGGTGTCAATCTGTTTTTCATCTTTCTTGGTCAAATAAGGCTGCAGCTCTTTCTTAGCAGCCGTCACAAATTCTTCTTTTCTCGAACTTACCATATAAATCTTCCAGAGCATCAGATTCAGCTTTTCCGCATCCACTGCTTTGCATTTCTTTTTAATCATGCGGATAAACGGATAGATTACCGTATCCGATAACTTGTTCCCAGCAATCAACATCGTTCCATCCGTTCCATATACCTAATACAGACATTCCAAAATACTCCCCAAATCTGTCACCAATCGGAATGCCGGCTTTTCATATTTCTTTTTAGCTTCCATCATATGCTCCTCCTACATTCGAACCGTCAGTCCACTGAGACTCGTCTTAGGAAGCCCTACCAGATACCAGTCTTCATCCATTTCAATCCGAACCGGAATCCATGCATCCTTTACCTTCACATCAAAACATTCTCCGCAATGAAGACCTCCATAATAAGATTCAATCCCAAACCGGATATCAAATCTTCCCATTGATGGATCATAAATTAAAGTACCTATTCTCTTTTCACTCATATTTCTTTCCTCCTGAAATTCTTTGGTCTATATAAGTAATAGGACTTTAATTTGCAGAATTTGAAAGTTCCGGGTATTTTTCATAAAAAGTTTTTCGATAGCGATAAAAAGTTGAGTGCGTCATTCCCAAATTTTTACGAAGCTGTGTAGGTGTCGTTTCTCCAGAAACTACGCTTTGAAAGTTCTCATCAAAAGTTTCCTGCTTCATCACACTTGGTCTTCCATAATCATCCCATTCGCCCCGCAATTTCTTCGCTTCTATCCCTTCCCGCTGTCGCTTCTCCTTTTTCTCCAGCTCTGCCTGCGCCATAGAAGCATAAAGCTCCAGCATCATGTTATTGATTGTTTCCAGCATCATCCTTGCCATCGCATTATCCATCACAGATAAATCCATAAGCGTAGTCGGCAGTTCCAGAACCATAAGCCGCACTCCCATGTTCTTAATCCGCTGGATCTGTTGCATGGTGTCATACTTGTTTCTTCCCAGTCTGTCCAATTCTGTAACAATCAAAATATCTCCCGGCCGCAGGACATCCTCCACTAAAACGGTATATCTCGGACGATTAAAATTCTTCCCTGTCTCCTGATCCGTAAAAATATTCGTAAGTGCCATCTCATGCTCGTTACAGTACCGCTCAATTTCCTGTATGCCACGGTCAAGATGCTGCTCCTTTGTACTGGTACGGTGATATCCATATATCTGCATCCACATTTCTCCTTTCCATGTCCCAAAATATCCACACTTTTATTGGTATATTTCAAAACTGTGTGTGTAACCTTTTTGAAATATAATCCCTCTTTCCGGAACGTACTTCTAAAATGTATACATTTTGGGATATGTTTCTTTTCTATTTCTGTACGTACCAGAGCCGAAAAGTGCAACAAATATGACAAAAAACTCCCAGAGGATGTTACTCCCCTGAGAGTGGTTGAAACTTATAGCCCACACCTCGGACGGTGCGGATGTAATTCCAGTTCCGTGAATCTACTTTTAACTTTTTACGAAGCTGGCTAATGCAGCACATAACCGCATTAGCACAGTCAATCGGTTCTTCCTTCCAGACATTACGATAAATCTCCTCGTGAGAGAATACCCAGCCAGGATGTTCTGTTAGATATTTTAGTACCGTAAATTCTTTCAGACTCAATTCAATCTTTTGATCATTCATAAAAACAGTATGACAGCGAATATCTATCTGTAGGTTTTTGTCTTTGTAATGCAATTTACTTTCCTCCTAATCTGTTTCACCTTATCACAGCTAATCTAAAATGCTATTATTAGACTGCCAAAACTCAAATTCAAAACCAGAGCAATGCTTTACCTGCAAATAGTCTGGTAATAGACCAGTAGAATCGCAATAGCTGCAAGAGCCAGAAACGGCAAACACATAATTACCGGGGCAGAGTGAAGTGATAAATAAGAACCACTGATTTTTTAGCATTTCAGCCGGATATACAAGCCATCCCCATAGATTGGTGACCGTTACTGTTAAAATTACAGCACTGCCTATATATGTGGCAGCTCCTTTCCGGGTAAAGTTAAAGTCGCAGACCTTTACGACCTACGGCTTAATAGTACGAAAAGACATTAACTTTTCTGTAAAAGAATTTGATGTACTTTATATGCTATATTCTAATCCAGGGATGGCTTTTACTAAACAACAGATTTATGAAGCAGTTTGGCATGAAAAAGCAAATGGTTATTTCCACGCCGTGGAAAACACTATTTTTCAAATACGCAAGAAGATAAAAAAGTATTCCAGCGACAAGAATTACATAAAAACAGTAGTTGGATATGGGTATAAATTTGAAGTTTAATCTGCAGGATATAAGGAGCACCGGGTTTGAGGGAGATTCCCCACTAAGAAAATTTCTATGTTCTGGCTACAAAGCCGGAACATAGGTCGGCATCCATCCCTGTTTCTTCCCAATCCTGCAGACCTAATAAGAAATCAGCTAGTGACTTCTTCATCAAAAGTCTTTTTTTAGAGAAATAATCCATTTTTCAATAGCATCCGCCAAAACTATCTGCTGTTGCAATACTGCCATACCAGTCTTAGGGATTTCCGGATCATTCTCTTTCTCTCGAAGATTTTCCTCCAGATAAGTTTTTAATATTTCAATATTTTCCTCAATACTGGCAATACATGATTGTTGACTTTCAGGCGGTAACTTATCCAAATTTACAATTACTGCATTAAAATCTAAAAAAAAGTGAATGGGTTTAGAGGCTGTTTCCATCATAAGCTTTACAAATTCTTTTTCGCCTTCATCTGTTAATGAATAAACTGCTTTTTCAGGCATCTTACCTTCTTTCACAATTTCTCCTTTAATGAAGCCTTTTTCCTCCAACTGAATTGCTTTTTTGTAAATGGATGGTGTACTGATTTTTACCCATTTTGATATATTACGATATTCCACTAATTTTTGAATATCATAGGCTCCCATCGGTTCCTTTTTCAATATTCCTAACACAATTAAATCTATTGTAGCCATAGTTCACCCACTTTCTATATCCACGAAAGCTATAAAATACTTACGGTTATATATACTGTAATTTATAGTATTTGATTTTATACCTCTTGTCAAGGAAATTGCAGGATACACGCTTGACAACTACTATAAATTATAGTAGTATTCTCTCACGTAGTATACTATAATTTATACTACTATAATTTATATTCTTAATTGAAAGGAGTATTTGAAATGAACAAGAATAACAACAAAATGGATTTATTAGGAAATGCACCTGTTCCCCAAGCACTAATGGCTCTTGGTATACCGATAATGATTGGTATGCTTATTAACGCTCTCTACAATTTGGTGGATGCTTATTTCATAGGAGGACTTGGCGAGAGTCAAATGGGTGCAATTTCCATTGCGTTTCCTTTAGGACAAGTAGTTGTTGGTTTAGGTCTGATGTTTGGCAATGGTGCCGCCTCCTACTTATCAAGACTTTTAGGGCGAGGAGATAGGGAAGCTGCAAGTAAAGTCGCCAGTACTGCATTATACAGCAGTGTTTGTATTGGCGCAGTTATTATTATCGGAACTGCAATTTTTTTGAAACCTATTTTAACCATGTTAGGTGCAACAGACACGATTATGCCATACGCCCTTTCTTATGGAAGAATCTATGTTATTTCATGTATTTTCAATGTATTTAATGTAACGATGAACAATATCGTTGCAAGTGAAGGCGCCGCAAAAACAACTATGTGTGCATTATTATTAGGAGCTGTATTGAATATTGGTTTAGATCCTATTTTCATCTATACTCTCGACATGGGGGTTGCTGGTGCGGCAATCGCTACAGCAATTTCTCAAATGGCTTCTACTCTTGTATATTTAATTTATGCATTACAGAAAAAAAGCGCTTTTACATTTTCCATTAAGGAATTTTGTCCTTCTAAGCAGATCATAACTGAAATTCTGAAAATCGGTATACCCACATTGACTTTCCAGCTTCTTACAAGCCTTTCTATCGCATTCATAAACCGGGAAGCTAATATCTATGGAGATGCTGTTATCGCCGGAATGGGCGCTGTTACAAGAATCACTTCAATGGGAACTCTGGTTGTGTTCGGCTTCTTAAAAGGTTTCCAACCAATTGCCGGCTTTAGCTATGGTGCCAAAAAGTTTGATCGGCTCAGGGAAGCAATTAAAACTTCTATCTTATGGTCAACAATATTTTGTGTAGTTGTGGGATTGACAATAGCCCTATTTTCCACACAGATTATTTCGCAATTTACAGAAGGCAATACAGAGATGATTTCTGTAGGTCAAAAATCGCTAATGGCAAATGGATTTTCCTTCTTCGTATTTGGATTTTACACAGTGTATTCTTCTCTGTTTCTTGCACTTGGAAAAGGCACCGCCGGATTCGTTCTTGGGGCTTGCCGACAAGGTATTTGCTTTGTTCCGATCATTCTGTTGCTCCCATCATTCTGGGGCATAAATGGAATACTATATGCACAACCGATTGCCGATGTAATTTCTGCTATTGTTACTGTGTTTATGGCTCTACATCTTCATAAAGAACTGGCAACAACAAAAGAGCATTAAAGCATCAGGCAACATAATAGATCAACACCGTCTGCCGCTTCGAACTGAGGCAATATCACCCTTCAAAAAACAATCACTCCCAGAGGATGTTACTCCCCTGAGAGTGATTGCAGCCTTTGTTTAAGATAACTTACTCAATTATCTGGAATCTCTGGATACACTGAAGCAATGTACTTACCAGTTCCTGATACAGATCTTCATCAAATCTGCCATTCACAATCGCATTCTTAATTAAAAGCGGCTTATATATCTCTAAAATCTTCAGTACCGCATCTGCATTTCCTTCTTTTGCCTTTAAAAGTAATCGTTCAAAATTCATTAGTTTTCACCTCCCATCACCTTGCGGATCTTCCGGATTGCATAATAATAAATACCCTTGCATCGCTCCTCTGATAACCCGTTTAGCCTGCTCATTTCCTCAAAAGTACGTTCTTCAAACACATGCTGGTAAATCAGCTTCCGTTCTTCATCCCGCAGCGTATGAAGCGCTTTCATCAGTCTTTCATCTGACATCTTATTCCATTCTGGATATTTCCCCTGTGCCTCCTGCAATAAAAGCTGCTCCCTCGTTTGGTTCTCCAGCAATTCTTCGATTACAATTCTTGCCTCCATCTGTCCAATATCCTCCAACAGTTCTTCTGCATCAGCCATCTGGATTTTCTTCTCCAGATAATCATGTCGTTTTCCACGGACAAACTGTATCAGATATGCTGTAAAGTGATTTTGTATCTTTGATCCTGTATATGTTTTTTTGTTCATTTGTTTTATCCTCCGAAATTTTTTATCACGTTCCAAAAAATTCCGAGGATGGCGGTGAGCGGCAACAAAACGTGACACTGCCTTCATTTTTTCGAAAAAAAGAAAGGCTGGACCACTCTATTCGTAGTCCAGCCGATACTTCTCTTTCTATGTAATTGTGTAGGATATGCGATGATAGTATCTCATATACTGCATATTCTAACTTCTCTCCGACACATTGTATGGATAAGATTTTTTTAACAGATTCAGTTCCTCTTTGGCTTTTATCTTATGCTGTCCATTCATGTCTGTCGTACTTACTTCCATGTTTCTCTATTTGTGTATGTGTTATCCTGCTTATCATAACGCACTTTAACGCATTTCGTATAGTGTTAATCTACGATAAAATATATGCATTAAGTGAGGTGATATAGATGGTGAAAAAATTATTGGGAGATGCAGTCAGGGAAGAACGTCTCCGCCGCAATCTTTCGCAAAACAGCCTTGCGGAACAGGCAAAGATTTCTTTACGGACTGTCTCTGATATTGAAAACTATATTGGCAATCCACAGTTGGAAACACTTTATGCCTTGGCAACTTACTTACATATTTCCATAGATGCTATATTTTCTAACCAGAAAACGAACCCGGATTCTACCATGCAGCAAATCATGGCAGAACTAAATTCCTGCCCGGAGGAGCAGAAACAGCTTGCCCTTTCTACACTGCGTGGACTTCTGGATGGATTCAAGAACCTAAGTTAAGGCTCTCCCGTATCCTTCATCATCTACACATTATACAAAGACAATCTGTGAGTAATCTGTGAATAGTCTGTGAGTTTTCTGTCTATTCCCATTCTGATACAAAGAACAGGAGAGTACACTGCCATAAGCATGTGTATCTCTCCTGCTTTTTTATGCCCTGCGAAATGCACTGATAGCATCCACTACATTCTGTCTCATAGTCTGATCCATCCGCAGCGGTTCTTCTTCCATCAAATCAACTTCTGTGGGCATTTCTCTATTTATCTTAGAAACGTCCTGCCCTTCCAATACCTTTCTTACTTCTTCCCGGATGATTTGCTGCATCATTGGCCGGAGCATATCCGGTTCCATGCTTATACTGCCATTACCTGTCTCATCCGTTCTTCCCGTATATGCCAGAATTGCCGCAACGATCAGTTTTGCTTTTTTCTCTGTCGTATTCAGAAGTTCTGTCACATACACATGATCCGGGTCCGACTTATCAAAACCAATAGTGAATACAAACGGATTTTTCTTTCCCATAAAATCACACTCCAGCCTGTGTCATGCGATACAAAAGATCATATCCATCGGCATTTGCTTTCATATCCCGGATAAAGGTATGTTTTCCCAACCGGTCTGCCTGCTCCAGAAATCGTTCCAGAAGCACTGCTCCGCCGCCGATAAACACCGTATAAGTAGATTTTGTATCAATGCCCCGCTCTCGGATGCTGTTCAGAAGATCGGTAACAAAATTCTGAACCATGGTTTCTACTGCCTGTACAACAGCTTCCTCATAATACTGCGTTTTTCCCTTGATGATACTGTCGATATCTGCCTCCTCCAGAAGCATGTCATATTCACTGTTAATACTGGAAATGATATCGTTATACATGGTAATCACACCTTTTTCCAGAGAATCACAATAATCCATATCCGGTCTGCCACTTCTCATCAGAAGATAATCAGAAGTAAATCCGCCAATATCAATCCCTACGACTTTCGGAATCTCACGGATTTCCATCATCCTCGTCATCATGGCTGCATAATCCTGCGGAAACGCCATTACATTCTGTATACAGAGGTGATAGACTTTATCGTTGAAGCACAGTTCCTGCACCTTCCCGTCCCCTTTGAAATAGCGTTCATATCTCTCACAAAGCTCTGCAAAATGCTTCGGCGGAAGCCCAATCGGAAGTTCCACCTGAATGACATCCTCCGGCTGAATCTGCGCTTTCTGCTCCAGCTCCATTGCAATCGCAAAT
>CALMUC010000123.1 GCA_937872845.1 uncultured Lachnospiraceae bacterium
GTATCATATGCTCCAAATCCATTTTCTACAATAAACAGTGGTACTTTGTAGCGATCTGTAAACCAGTTCAATGAATAGCGCAGTCCGATCGGATCAATCTGCCATCCCCATTCACTTGCCTTTACATACTGGTTCTTTATACGATCCTTTTCTCCACGGTAATCATATTCCGGATTGTCTGGTTCTGCTTTTGTACAGAAAGACATATAATAACTGAAACCGATATAATCGACACAGCCTTGTTTCAATACTGAAAGATCTTCTTCTGTTACGTCGATCTTAAGGTCTTTTCTTTCCCAGTATTTCAAAATATTTACAGGATATTCTCCTTTTACATGCACATCTGCATAATAATATCTTTTCTGCATGGCTTTTTCAGCCTGCAGTATATCTTCCGGACGGCAGGTAGCCGGATAGATTGGGCACATTGCGATCATGCAGCCAATCTGAAATTTCGGATTAATCTCATGTCCAGCTTTTATCGCTTCGGCACTGGCAACCAGTTCATAGTGAGATGCCTGATACATCAATTCTTCCGCATTTTCTTCTGGTTTAATTATAATCCCGGAATTAGCATAAAGCATAAATCCATCACCGATATCTGCCTGGTTGTTAATCTCATTAAATGTCATCCAATATTTTACTTTGTCTTTGTATCGCTCAAAGCATGTTACTGCAAATTTCACGAAGAAATCAATCAGTTTTCTGTTTCTCCATCCACCGTACTCTTGTACAAGATGCAGAGGCATCTCAAAATGACTCAGTGTGATCACTGGTTCGATCCCATATTTCAGACATTCATCAAACATGTCATCATAGAATTTTAATCCGGCTTCATTCGGCTGTTCTTCATCACCATTTGGGAAGATACGTGTCCATGCGATACTTGTACGGAAACACTTGAATCCCATTTCCGCAAATAAGCGGATATCTTCTTTATAGTAATCATAAAAATCGATTGCTTCATGATTCGGATAATTCTCGCCTTTTAGTATTTCACCTGTTATTCTTCTTCTTGTATTTACATCTCCGCCGGTTACAACGTCCATAATGCTCAAGCCTTTTCCATCTCGATCATAGGCACCCTCCAGCTGATGGGCAGCAACTGCGCCACCCCAGAGAAAATCTTTTCGAAATCCCATTGTTATTTCCTTCCTGTTGTCTTAATTACTTTGTATAATAGCGTTGGGGGCTTTTGCCCCCAACTTTTCTGTTTCTATATTCAATTACATCTTGATGATTATTTCTCATCAATTCTCTTATACAGTGTAATGAATTCATCTGCAAGAATGCGGAATGCTTCTGCACTCATAAGCTGATCTTCTGCATGCATCAGAAGCATGTATCCATTGGAAATTTCACCATTTGCATCCATTGCCAAAAGATCTGCATGAACGTTGTGTCCAAGTGAAAAGGCTTCATCTCCTTGTTTAATCAGCTCTGCTGCCTCATCATATTTTCCTTCTTTCGCACAATGGATTGCATTGATAAAATGTGTTCTTGCTGTACCTACATATGTGATGATCTGAAAACATGACAATTCAAATTTTTCGTTCATTTTTTTCTCCTATCCTGCTATTATTTTTATTCTGATTTTACCAGTCTTCATCCTCATCTTCTACCGGCTGATTCTTCTCCTGAACCAGATTCATCTTGTCAACCTTCTTAATGAATGGCAGATAAACGAAGAATGAAACACAAAGGATCACTAACTGAAGTAAAGCACTTTTCCATCCTGCTAAAAGGAATCCTGAGATAATCGGTGGACAAGTCCATGGGATCTGTGTTGCTCCATATAATGGGCAGATTCCTGTATACAGTGCAAAATACTGGATTAAACATGCGATCACAGGCATTCCAATAAACGGAATTGCAAGCATTGGATTCATAACGACTGGAGCACCAAACAGAATTGGCTCATTGATTCCAAATAATGCCGGAATAATTCCCAATTTACCAAGTGCTTTCAACTGTTTTGATTTTGCAAAGAAGAACATATACATTACAAGTCCGATTGTGATACCTGCACCTGTTATATTGATAAACTGATCATAAAACTGCTGTGTTACAATATGGCCTCCGTTTGCTATTGTAAGTTCTACACCACTGTCAATAATAGCCTGATTTGCAAGGCTGTTTGCCTGTAATAGTCCTGTCATGATTCCACCAACTACTGTTGAACCATGAACTCCGAAGAACCACAGGAATGGTCCTGTAAAGCACATCAGAACTGCTCCACCAAGGGAGTCTGTCATTTTCTGAAGTGGTGTCTGAACAACTTTGTAAATAATTTCAATACCTGTTGTGTCGAATCCAATAGAACAGATACCGTGAATTACTGCAGCCCCTGTCAGGATTACGAATGCCGGGATTAATGCTGAGAATGCATTTGTTACACCTTCCGGAACTCCGGCCGGCATTTTAATACGTATATTTTTCTTCAAGAACCAACAGTAAATAGGCGGTACAATCAATCCGACAATGATTGCTCCAATCATTCCCTGTCCTGCTGTCCATGTCTTATTAATAATTCCACTAACAACTTCTCCACCTTCTGTTGTTATGGACGAAGGCATCAGAATCAAGAATGTTGCCAGTGAAATAATTCCACAGTTGAGTGGTTCCTGATTTTCCAGTTTCGCATAGCTATAGCTGATACCGATAACTGCAATCAACGCACTGATGGAGAATGTTGCGCCACATACCTGATCTAATACTGGTTTGATTCCTGTAGACTCTAATACATCGACAACTGCCTTTATCGGAAAGTTTGACAGGATCAGGAAGATTGATCCGATGATCAGAGGAGACATGGAAGTCACCATACCATTTTTTATTGACTGTATTGCCTTTGTATTAATAAACTTAAGGATTACAGGGATTACTTTTTCGTTAAATTTCTCTTTCATTTGCTACTACCCTTTGCTCTGTTTTTTGCTTTAAATTGTGTATCTTTGTTTTCTCTTATTTATTTTTCGCAAGCTTATATGCAAATTTCAAAACATTCATTCCATTGCACATTCCATAATCCTGCATTGGGATCACATCTACCGGAACCCCTTTTGGATCACAGATCTCTTTTGCTCTGGCAAGCTGATATCCTACCTGTGGTCCGAGCAGTGCTACATCCACGCCTTCAATCACGCGTTCCATCTCTGTAAATGGATATGCTACGATATCAACATCTTTTCCTTTTTCCTTTGCTGCCTCTTCCATCTTCTTTACGAGAAGACTGGTTGACATTCCTGCTGCACAAAATAATCGAATTACCATGATTGTTTCCTCCCTTATTTTTTTCTCATTTGCTTTGATGGTGCTAGTATAACAAGTATTTTTCGTTTTGTCAGTACTTTTTCCTGTTTCTGGTTTCTGTTCCATATAGACGGAATTTGTTACATAAAAAAAACAGGGCATTCTACTTTATTGTGTAAAATGCACTGTTTTCCTTTTCCTTTTTTGTATATTATGATACTTTTTCGTGTATTCTGTTTTTTTTGTTACTTATCTGGTTACTATTCGTACCATTACATTCTACAACCTTAATGAAATAAGTCTTCCATATCATTTTAAAACAGATCATCTGTATCGTTATGGACGCCCTTCAATTCTCTTCCGATTAATTCCAAAATAAAAACGACTGCCATCTGGGATGTCAGATCATAATCTTCGTCTTGTTTATATTTATACTCTGAAACATAATAATTTATATTGCAGTCACTCATCTTCGCCAAAGAACAGTTTGCCTTATTTGTAATAGATATCAGGCTGCTCCCTCTTCTTTTCAACTTTTCTGCCAACATCAGTGTCTGTTCCGTCTCTCCTGATACAGACAATGCGATTGTAGCTATTCTCTCACCTTTTCCACGAAATACTGGCGTGAACGGATCATCAATAGCAAATGAAAACCAGCCTACATTATTAAAATATCTTGCCCCATACTTTCCTATAAAAGAAGAATTCCCCACACCTACAAATATAATTGACGATGCCTTTGTAAGTAACTTCACAGCTTCCTGGATATTCTCAGCAAATGCCTGTGTCTGCACCCGTTCAAAGAAATCTTTAACCGCAGTAAGATCCATATTGATTTTCTTCTTTTCCTTGCTGCTGACTTCCTGTTTTAATTTCAAACGGAATTCAGAATATCCCTCGCATCCTACCTTTTTACAAAAGCGAAGGATCGTCGTTGTTGAAACATGAACCTCCTCTGCCAGCTCGCGTACTTTCATATATACTACTTTCTCTTCATTGCTGATGATGTAATTATACACATCCATCTCCAACTGATTAAAAGATTTTATCATCTCATGCGTAAACATATGAATTCAGTTCCCTTCTGTTTTTCTCTCTATTCCATAATCATATTATGTTCTTTAGAAGCAGTGTTTATCCCGCATTTTAATCGTGTTTTTCATTACTTCATCGTCTTCGCCAGTGAATTGAGAAATGCCCACATCTCTGGATTAGCCAATACTTTTGCCAGAAGTTCCGAATCGACTTCATCAGCAACGATTATAAATAGTAGACCTGCTGACTCCTAAGATTTCCTGTAACTCTTGAACTGTATAACATCTTTTTTCTGACATTTCTTTAT
>CALMUC010000124.1 GCA_937872845.1 uncultured Lachnospiraceae bacterium
GACAATATTTGCAAATGAAAAAACACCGCCCTGAACTCCTGCCGGAATTCCTATACGCATTATTTTCTTAAGAATGCTACAGTCAATTTTAAGTTCTTTTCTTCTTATACATATTTCAGATTTTGATTTTATAAGACTGTACAAAAGAAACATTGAACTTATTACATTTGAAATAACTGTTGCAGTCGCAACACCATCTACTGTCATACCTATTACAATTACAAAGAATAGATTCAGTACAACATTTATACATCCTGAAATTGCAAGTGCAATAAGCGGTGTTCTGGTATTTCCGACCCCTCTCATTATAGCCGACTCAAAATCATAGAGAAGTATAACCGGTTCACCAATGAGATAAACCCTCAGATACAAAACTGCCATCGGGAGTACTTTATCAGGAACTTTCATAAGAGCAAGAATATTACCGGCAAAAATCTCACCGCAGATCAGAACCACAAACCCGCCAATTACCGCAATTATCACAGATGTGTGAACGGCCTTATGAACAATATCATAATTTTTCTGTCCAATTGCATTCGCTATAATAACATTTGTTCCCAAAGATATCCCGACAAAAAGATTTATTATAAGACCTATAAGTGAACTGTTAGCACCGACTGCTGCCATAGCTTCCGGTCCGACAAACTGTCCCACAACAGCCACATCAGCAGCATTAAAAAGCTGCTGCAGAATCCCTGTTGCAGCAAGTGGAAGTGCATAGCAAAGCAGCTTATTCCAGATAGTTCCATGAATCATATCAATTTCATGAGAGATTTCTGACTTTTTCCCATTAAATTTTCTCAGTTCAATTTTGGTGGTTGCTGCATCTTTATTTTTTATTTCCAGCTTATCCGTATTTATATCTTTTTGCCTTAAATTGTCCATGCTGTCTTCTCTCTTCAGTCATTCATTTTCATAAATCAACATATGATTTAATCTGAGTCGCAATCTATAACAAACTCTTTTCCTGTTCTTTACTTAACATCCTTTTCAGGCATTCAAATGAATATGGTCTTCCATTAACCTCAACATACTGCGAAAATATACGATACCTGACTCCGTTATTTATTTCAACCTTCTCATGATTTGTACGGTCTACAACAGTTCTGGCTGAAATACAGTCACTGCATTTTTCTTCTTTACCTAAAAATGTATAACATTCATATGGATATTCATAAATCCTGTCATCTGAATTCACTGAAAACACCTTATTTGTCTGCGGATTTACTAATCTGACAAAATCAAAAATATTCATATAAGAACGCATAAGAGAAACTATTTCTTCTGAAGAGAATGCAAAATGTGATCTTACATTTTTCACTTTAGATATCATCCTGCTTTCCGCAATTGAAACTGTCTCTTCTATATTCAGCCTTTTTTCATACATACATGACCCAATCATAAAATAAATGGTAACGGGAGTTTTTTCATCTGAATATCGTATATCTGAAATAGCATTACCCAGTTTTTCTTCAAGTTCCATAAGCTCGGTTTCATTTTTACAATCGGCACATATTCCAAATTTTCCTGTATATATATGCCCAACTGTGCCATGTTGATCAAGAACAGAAGATATTTCACTTCCAACTTTCTTTAACAATTTTCCGCAGGCTTCAATACCAAAGCTTTCACTGTATTGTTTTAATTCCAGAACCTGTATTGAAATATATGCAAACTTTTTATTCTCATCCGTATATTTTTCAACATAAATTTTCTTATTTTCCTCAAACCCATTTTTATTCAACAGTCCGGTTATCTGATCTGAGTACAGTGATTCATGATAAATTACAGATTTATCCATAGCGTCAGTCACATCAACGAAAAATCCGACGAGACCACATATTTTTCCTCGTGAATAGACAGGTGCCTTACTTGCCATAATGCGGCGTACTTCTCCCTTAACAACGCACTCTCCCATGGCCGCCGTAATAACCTTTCCATCCTGGAGTACACTTTCCTCATCCTTCTTAAATGGCTCAGGATCAGGATGCCATCTCATATCCTCATCATTTCTGCCAATAAGATCTGCTGGTGACATATTATAATAATGCAGAAATGCTTCATTTACTCCTATAAATTTACGGTTTTTATCTTTCCAGAACATTCCAAGCTGTCTCTGCTTCAATAATGCATTCCAGATATCTTCTGTATGAATTATATCTTCAGATTTTTTACCAACCTCAATGTCGGATGCAACATTATTTTGCTCCTTTGAGAGTAAAAGTCGCTCCCTATCCCAGCCAACCAGATTTTTTCCTATGCAGAAAATATATTTTTCATGATTGATTTCGGAATCCTGCGCCTCAGCCAGAATAAAGCGTTTCCATTCATAATCATCTCTCATATTTTTTAAATAAAAAAAACTGTTAAGCACATGATTAGGTGTTTCTCTTACACGCCTTCCCATGGTATCCGGATTCATAAATTCAAGAAATCTTTCACGTTCAGTCTCCTGTATATTTTTTAATGCAAATAAATCCAGTGATTTTCTTAAATCTGTAATTTCCGAATTTATATTTTCACCGGATCCTCCAAAAATATGATGTACTTCATTCTTATATGGCATAAAGATCTCAACATGTTCAAAAAGACTATACAAATCCTGAACTATACTGAGTCTGTTTACTGATGACTTTTTAAATGATGAGATATTCATTCCTCTTACTATAAAAGCACTTTTACCACCATACTCTGTTATAAGTTTCATAACCATCCGGCCTACAGCACCATTTGTTACAAAATCATATACTGCGGCTTTTTTTGTATTTCTGGCAGCTTCTGCAAGTTCAATAATTGCAGTATGCCATCTATTCATTCCTTTAACGTCATCTTTATTATTTTCTTTATTGTCTGCACTATAACCAGATACATTCTCATTCATCATTTTTATATATTCAATACAAGTATCATTTGAATAAAGAATACGATATCTGAAATCTTCATCGAACTCAATAACTGCTACTGGAATTTCCTCCGGTGTGTCCGGACTTCCTATAGGATTAACAGTACTTAATATATTGACCTTACCGACTTCCCGATAGAAAATATTTTCAGCTGGAGTTTCCATCTGAATACCTTTTTGATTATTAGATATAATAATATTCATCAAAGACTCAGGTTTTGAAAAATAATATCCCTGAGCAAGTGAACATCCTATTTTCAGCAGAAATTTATATTGTCTCTCTGTTTCAACACCTTCTGTAAGTGTCTGAATTTTAAGCTGCTTTGCCATATTTATTATATTTGAAATGATCATTTCAGTATGCTCATTTGCTTCGCGAAGAAACTGCATATCAATCTTTATGCAGTCAAATGCATAATTCTGCAATGTATTAAGGGAACTGTATCCACTGCCAAAATCATCCATCCATATTTCATAACCGTCCTTATGAAACTGTTCAATATGAGACTGCAGAATCTTCTCATTGTCAAGAAGCGTAGTTTCTGTAATTTCAATGTGAACCAGATCATGAGGAACTTCAAAACGTTTTAGTATATTGTTTATCCTGTCATGGACCGCAGCTGTCTCCAGATCATGTCTTGAAAGATTTATAGAAACCGGACATACAAGCCGCCCCGAATTAATACCACTTCTGATATCTGAACAGACCACTTCGAGTACAAAAAAATCTAATTTGTATAGAAGCTTTGCTTCCTCCAGAATACTAATAAATTCATCAGGATTTAAAAATCCATATACCGGATCATCCCATCTTGACAGTGCTTCAAATGCTGCAATTTTTCCGCTCCATGTTCCCATAATTGGCTGATAATAAACCTTAATCCAACCACTCGAAATCGCTTTATCAATATGGCTGAGAAGATACGCTTTTTTACGAAGCCCTGCTTCCATCCCGGAATTAAACCGGCTGTAATAACTGTTCAAATCATCAGACACACTCTGAGCCGCCATATTTGCACAATCAACAGCATATTTTCCACTAATATCAGAATCAGAAAGTTCATATATACCCATACATATAAATACACTTTCAGGACTTCTGTCGGCCATTATATCATGAACCTGTCTTACAATTTCTTCTGCATTCTGATCTTCAACAAGGGCATAAAAATGGTCTGCATTTTCTCTTGTAACGCAATCAGTTTTTGCCACTCTGCATATTGTTTTACCAACTTCCTTAAGAAGCTTATCTCCAGCATCATATCCATTCTGATAATTATATGCTTTAAACTGATGAATATTAAAGCATATAACATCCCACGTTCCTGTAACCTCACCTCGTGACATAGCCTTCAGAAATTCATCCAGTGATCTGTGAAAAATATTTGAACTATATAATCCTGTCACCTTATCAATATGTGTTATCTCTTCAATAAAACCAAGATTACGTCGGCGCATCAGTACAACAGAAAAATAATTCGCTGCAATCTGAAAAAGCGGCATGATTGTTTTCATGCATTCTACAGGCGGGTTATCTACTCCAAAAAATCCTAGAAGCCTTCCCTCTATAGAAAGAGGACATACCATAATTCTGCTCACATACTGCATTTTCAGCATTTCATATAACTTTGCATCAACATCATGGTATGCCTCCATATCCATAATCATATATCCATGATTTTCATGAAATGCATCCCACCACTCACTTCCATAATCACTGACATTGATATTCTGAAGCATATCTATCTGAGGTTTAACACCCTGAGCACACCATTCAAAAGTGTTATCGAATTTACCTGAATTATTGAATTCGAAAATATACACTCTGTCTGTATGAATACATTCTCCAATTTTCTTCATAAATGACTCTATAGCTTCGGTCGGATTCTTCTTACTCATAGAATCAATCATTCCCTGATTGATTATTTCCATGTATCCTAGAAGTTTTTCTGCATCATGACCGATATAATCAAATGTAGACTCTTCAATTTCAAATGTCCCATATTTTTTCATATATTGAATCCTTCCCCAAAGGAGTAAACATTTTTTTATAAATATCCATTTATATTTTACTATGCAAGAATCATGTACGCAACGGATTTTTGAATTTTCACATAGCCGTTAACGGGCGTTTTGACAAATAATCACGCCAATAAATTATTACTGTAAAATAAAAACGGCATGTGTATCTGCAATAGATACGCATACCGTTTCTCTATCTTATTTTAATTATTAATTTGCAGATCTTCCTTCTGCTGCACCATTTATTATATTTAGAAAAAATTTATTTCATTCAGTAAATGGTCCTATTATATCGTTTGCCCTGTATTTAAACATTTTATGTGTTCCATATTTCTTTAACACTTTAATTGTATTTTCATATGAGCTGTAAACGGGAACCTTAATAAAACCACTTGTTATATCGTTATATTCATCATGCGTTGCATATTTTCCATCTTTATTCATATCCTGAATTTCAATGACATATTCTATTTCATTTTCTCTGGCAAATGTAAAATCAAACTTTTTAAGATCCTTTTTATAAGCATCTCTTAATTCGGCATACATCTCTGGGTCCATTTTTTCAACGTTATCATAAAAACTGCATTCAAGTTTATCTTTATCTTCGTCCAGGACTTTACTGTTGCAAAATTGAAAATATTGATTTTTATATTCATCTGATCCCGTTATCTTGTCGAATTTACTCTCATTTCCTTTAATCGGAACATCTACCTTCCGCTTTACAACGCGTCCGCTTTTCATATGATAAATAAATATGATTGATACAACATTATTATAATTATTTATGGTGTCATGCCCCTCCTTCATGAATTTTTCTCCAGATAAAAGTAATTCATTTATCGT
>CALMUC010000125.1 GCA_937872845.1 uncultured Lachnospiraceae bacterium
AGATGCATTCCCTGTTAAAAAATTAGCTAAGTATGTAGTTGTAAAAGGATTTATTAGAAAAGAGATTGAAGACTTTTCATTTAGGGAATGGTGGCCGATTGTATTTATTCTGATAATTAATATTGTTACATTATTTATTATATACCGTGATTCAATGGTCTCAAGGAATTCAACTCTTTGGATCGGAATCACTATGATTATTTTGGATTTTGTAGTAATAAAATTATATGAAAATATTCTCGATAAGTATAAATTAGAGTTTGAACAGGGATTGCTTCGAGAGCAAATGAAAGTATATGAGAATCAACAAAAAAATCATATAGAAAGTGCCAGGAAAATTGCCTCAATCAGACATGATATGAAAAATCATTTGAATGAGATTGCCATTCTTGCACATCAAGGTGAAAATCGGAAAATTGAGACCTATATATCTCAAATGAATGATTATATTTCGGTACCAAATGTATTAAGGACAAATAATGATAATATTGATGGGATAATCAATTATAAAATACAGAATGCAATATCTAAAGGGATTAAAGTTACAACTAATATTGCTGTTCCGGAAACACTTGATCTTTCGTCTTTTGATATGAATGTTATCTTTGGCAATATATTTGATAATGCAATTGAGACTTCTTTTGGAAAAGAAGATGCTTTTATAAATCTGATAGTAAAATATCGAGTCGGATGCATGATAATAAAAATGGAAAATAATGCAGATAAAGAAATTGAAAGAGACAGATTTGGGAGAATTTTTTCGTCTAAAGGCAAGGAAAAGAGATATGGAATCGGGTTGGAAAATGTGAAAAGGGTAGTTGAAAAATATCACGGAGAACTGAAAACTCAAATGAGCAATGGCATATTTTTTATTGATATTATTATTTTTATTGAATGATTGGAAGCGCAGAAACCGGATGTTATAGCACATATAAACATCCGGTTCTTCATTTATCATAATACAACCTGAAAAATAATTATGTATGCGGGAAAAGCAATAATATCTGACATATAAATATCGAATTGTTACAAGAATATTATAAAAGTTATAAGGTGTGATAAAACAAAGAAACAGGAGAAGTGAATAACATGAGTAAGGGTATAACAACAAAGATTATAAAAAGTATTGCATATATGACAGCAAAACATTATGCCAATGTAAATTGTCCGCTTATTACGTACCAGCCAAAGATGAATCCCGGTATAAAAAAGTTACGTAAGTTTTAAAGAAAATGGTTGAGGTTGATCATTATGTATTTAGGAGGTAAATAATGGATATGTTGAAAAGAATTGTCAGGCATAAGGTTATTTATCTGGCATTACTGATAGTTGCCGTTATAACAGTTGCCGTTGTTAATAGCGATGAGGCCAGTGCAAATAACTGGCAGGATACAGCTTATACATTTTATTTCAGTGTTTCACAAAATGCAACATATGTTGCTTCTTCAGGCAGAACAAAGCAGGATACTTCAAAAGTATATATAATGTGCAATTATGCTTATGAACCTAATGTTTCCGGCTCTCTGCGCTTTAATGCACAAGCACATGGTTCTAATAATAGTAGTAGTGGATTTGCCGCATGTACTTATAATGGACATTCTACACCTACGTATACAATATATAAAAATACAAGTAAGTATATGACAAATTATATTCGCGAAACCAATAAGACCTACGCAAATATATATGTGTCGAAAAACGGAATGCAGGCAACTTTTAAGGGAGACTGGAGTCCTGATAATTATAATTGTTATTAGTAAACGAAAAATGTAATAACATGCGGGTAATTATTAATATGAGAAAATTTCTAATTGGACTAATCTTCTTCAGTATTATTTTGCTTTCTGGTTGTGTTTCTTCAGAAACTGAGGAGTTTACTGCTCAGCCGAGAGACTACGTGGAGAAAAAAACAAAAGCAGATACCGAAGGGAAATATCTGACAACTGAATATGTTAAAAATCAAAATGAACAGGATAATTTATCGAATTCGGAAGGTATTCAGAAAAATTATCCTGATATTGATTTTTCAAAGAAAGAGATACAGGGGGTTGATGAAGAACTTACATCTCGCCTTACCTTAAAGAGTAGATACTTTAAAGATAATAATTCTGAATATGAGTATTATGAGGGAAGCTTTATGGAAAAAAGCCGCTTTTGTATTCGTATTAATAAGGCAGAGATTATAGACGGATATGATAATGTGGATGATTATTTTAAGAATTCTTATCCATTGAATGATCCTGATTTTGCGAAGGTTTATGGAGATAAAGTAATAAAGAACAGCAAATATCTGAAGATAGATATGTCGATAAAAGATGTATCAGAAGATACGGTTTCCGTCTGCATGGGAAATAAAAACATTGAATCGGTATCAGGCGAGGTCGGTATATATAATATCAGCAATTTAGTGGGTGAGTTCCTTACATTTGATTACAGCGGTCCGGAAAGAGGCACTGGCAAAGAAGGCTGGTTTATAACTCTTGGAAGTGGACAGGAACTGACCTTTAATGTTCTGTATATGTTGAACGAGGACGTTGATACAGACTCTTTATATTATAATGTCAATAATATGTTCCGTTCTGGATGGACAGATGATAAAAATGTATGGCATGCTGATGATGAAGGCGCTCCCAATATAATCAGGCTATCTGTAAATGAGGAATGATCAATTGACGGAATATTTAAAAACGGAAATATATAAAGTGTTTCATAACAGATATTTTGTGATATCTATTATATCTCTCATGATTTTTATAATGATTCATATGGTTAAATATATAGTTCCTTATTATGGTTCAGTGTTTGCTGAATACCCGGAAACAGTATTTAATCATTGGATCGGACTTCAGATAACTGCTGTTTCAAATGCATATTATACTGTCGTTATCGGATTTTCTGCACTTCCGGTAGGAATGATGTATATAAGTGAACTGAGAAGCGGATACTGGAATCAGTTGATAATGAGATGCACAAGATTAAGGATCGCTGTTTCAAAGCTTATAGCATACAGCTTATGTGCATTTTTATTATCAACATTGCCGCTTATTGCTGACTATATGGCTGCGTCAGTTCTTCTTCCGTCCATAAGACCAATACCTGCAACAATGTATTATTCTGTGTGGGGAGGATCGCTTATGGCAAATTTGTTCTACACACATCCGACAGTATATCTTTTGACCTACATTATTCTTGACGGGATTATGGCAACATCATTTTCTCTGATGGTCATACCTGCAGCACATTTTATGAATAATATATATGCTGCAGCCAGCTTTCCTATAGTACTTTTCATAGTATTAAAGATAGTATTCGGGTTTCTGAAGCTTTATCAATACATTCCCATAAATATTATGTATCCGGCTGTATCTGGAGAGATGACAATTGTAAATGTACTTGTAGAAGCAGGTATACTTATGATGACAGGGATATCATTCCTGTTCTGTGAGGTTATCTGTTATGAAACATAAAACTTTCGTAATAATCTGTATTATTGCAGCGGTCATTCTTATATGGCTTTGTATGTATTTGAAAATGAATCACATAGTGCCTGAACCGGTTGAGGATGAATATGTACAGGGAGAAGAGATCAGATATTACGGACTTAAGATAGTGCCCGGAGATATGGAAATATATACCAATGCCGGTATGCAGGAAATGTATGGAAAGATTGATGACTTTGATGATGATCCGAAAGCGGTTTATGTAGTTGTAAATCTGCATGTTATAAATGAATCCGGATGCGATGTGAATATCGAAGAAGGCATAAATGCCTGGATTATGAGCATAGGATACTTTTCAAACGGTCAGTGCTGTAATCTCCGAAGTATGAATCATAAGAATCCGTATGCCAAGGATGCGGAAACGGATCTTAAACTGTTCTATCGTTTTGCAGATGGTGTATATAAAGGAAATGCAGAGACTGTAAGAAAGTCAAGTGTTAAAGTGTACTTTTCATATTATCCGGAAACAAGATATATCAAGTATCAGTGAGGATGGCAGACAGTGGATATACAGTTAAAAGATTATACAAAAGAGTTTCATAAAAGTATGGTGTTGGATCATATAAACCTGGAGCTGACAGATGGAAAGGTGTATGGCCTGTATGGAGAGAATGGATCGGGAAAGACCATGCTGATGCGTGCTATAAGCGGACTTATATATCCCAAAGAAGGATGTGTACTTGTAAACGGTGAAGAACTCGGGAGAAAGGAGAACTTCCCTGAAAAACTTGGGCTCCTTCTGGAAACTCCATACTTCTTTTCAGATTATACTGGATTTCAGAATTTAAAGCTGATAGCTTCCATCAGAAATCTGATAAGTGATAAGGATATATGTGATTGTATAAACAGGGTAGGACTTGATTCTAATGATAAGAGAAAGTTTCGTAAGTATTCTTTGGGAATGAAGCAGCGTCTGGGAATAGCGGCGGCAATTATGGAAGATCCGGATCTGCTGCTCCTCGATGAACCTTTTAATGCCATCGATGAAAAGAGCATAAAGGGAATAGAGGATATAATCCTGTCATTCAGGAAACCTGGACGAATAGTTATAATATCCTGTCATGATATGGAGAAGCTTGAGAATATATCTGATGAGATAATCAAAATATCGGGTGGCAGGCTGACAGAATGAATAACATTGTGAGCTTGAGATTTATTAAAACATTTGGCCTGATACTGTTTATCGTTATGATGTTTAACATGTCACTGAAAAATAATAATGATGTGTTATCAAGCTATGATATACCTGTATGTATGTCTTTGTATTCTTCGGTTATTATATATCCAATTATACCGTATATATATATTAAGCATCTGAGATCTTATCAGAATGTAAATTGTCTGATCAGATATGGAAGTATAAACAGAATATGGTTTAAGAGTTGTATGGACGCACTTCTCAAAGCCACAGAACTGACTTTAATGATTGCGGTCTCAGGTTTTGTTACGAATGCAGTGGTTTCAGATTCTGTATTTAATTGGAATGATAAGGAAAGCATATTTTGCAGAATCACCTTTAGCCGAATTGAAATGGCTCCTTCCATATGGGAGATTATGCTGCCTGTTATTGTATTCTGCTTTTTGAACATACTTCTTATAGAACTTGTAACTCTTGTGACATATTGGTATATAAATATGTATTGGATCGGATATGCATTTGTTGTTGTCGGTTATACGCTTCCATCAATTCCGGGTTTTAAGTACAGTTTGAACCGTATGTGCATTGCTTATGAAGATATGTTAGTGCTTGACTCCATAAAACCTATATGGGTTGAAAAGGCTGTAGTTCTTGTAGGATCGATATGTATTATGATACTCGTCGGACTTGTCAGAAAGAGGAAGGATTTTATCAGGTGATGTATTGAAGTATTTTGCAAAAAGATTATTGATAAACAGATGGTATATCATAGTGATAATACTTCTTCTGTCACTGATGTCGTGCTCGTTCTGTGGGTATGATGAGTTTTCAAAATTGATTATATGGCAGTTTGGCGGGTTCTCATATGATTTCATAGTAGATAAGGATGTTCCTCTTAATTATCTGATATTTGTATTTCAGTTGCTGCTTATATTGGGTACAGGCAGTTTGACTGATATAAAAAACAATAATATAAATGTAATGATAAGATTCGGCAGAGAGAGATTCTGGATATACAGAAGTATAATTGTTGTTATACAAGTGGCATTACTGATTTTTTTAATAATGGCAGCTGCTTTACTTGTTTCTGTGATGAGTGGTGTGAATATATATAGTGCAGGGACCGCTGCCGTACTAAAGGGAATCATTATTAATACATTTCCCATGTGTGTTATCAGTCTGCAGGGTATAATGACTATGCAATTGATTATAAATCCTATATTGGCAGATATGTTTTATGGGGCGGTAATGATAAGCATTCTGTTTGTCGCAGAAAGACATATGCTGATAGATAATATGTTCACTTACAGATCGGCTCTCGTTTTTGATGACGGGATATGGCTTTCGGGCATCAGATACATGTTCATATGGATCGGGATTGTAATGGCAGGATGTTTGATTGCCAGAAGGAAAGACTTAATTTAAGAGGCTTCTCAGAATGCCCTGAGAAGATTTTTTTAAGTATGATGGACATACAGTCAGTATATGGTGAAAGTCCTAAAGGTGAATGTTGGAACATGAATTATTTCCCGATAATTGGTAAGGCTCAAGTCAGTCTCACCAGTCTCACGAAAGTCAAATTTTTAAGAGTTATATACTTTTTTATGATTGTGTAAAAGATTATTATGGCAAATTTTAGATGCAAAGATTTTAAAAAAAATATATAACGATATTTCATTGAAAATGAGGAAAAAGCAGCATTAGAGACTCTTAGATAATTGCACAGGAATCGATAAATAAAAATGAAAGTTTGAATTACGAATTTCATAATTAAGAAGGGTGGAGCATATGAGCTATACATTTGATGAATTTGATTTTAATGAACCTGCTGAAAACATAATTGATAGTGTCAAAGGGGTAGAACTTCCGACAGATTACATTGCATTTATGAGAGAGCATAATGGTGGTGAGGGTTCTATTGGCGAAGCTTATGTCACAATGTTTATGATGGAAGAATTGGTAGAACTGAATGAAGACTATGATATTGCAAATACATATAAAGAATGTTTTGTGTTTGGCTCTGATGGTGGTGATATGCTATTTGCCTACAATACAAAACTAGGGAAATACTATCAGCTTGATGCCTGTAATTATCATGATGATGACACAAATAGATTTTGTATTGCAGATACATTAGATAGTTTCTTTGAAGCGATGCATGCTATCTAAAAAAATTAGAGGGTTGCGGAATGAGAGATACATTAAAAGATGAAGAATACTTTGATTGTTTCATTCTTCAAGAAAACAAAAGAGTTGAAAATAAAATAAACGTTATATGTTAAGTTAAGACCTTCAGTGTTATAGCGGGAGGTCTTTTTTTTAAAGGGCGGTTGGATTGCATTCTGGTATATTTTTTAATGTGAAAGACAATGTATGCCAGCTGAATATTTCCATGTGAGTGCATACATCAAAAGGAGTATAATGTTCTTTATATGAAATGTAACAGATAAAGTAAGGGTGATGTAATTTGATCTGTGTCTGCAATCACCGCATTTAAGATATGTTACAGTGAAAATATCGGATTCTGCATTCAGCCCGGAAATTTCAAAAATAATTGCAACATTCACAGCTTTGGTTATAATAAACTGAATTTTGATATAATAAGGAAGGCTATAACATGTTTGATATTATAATTGTAGAAGATGATGAAGAAATAGGCAAATTGCTCAGCGTCTTCCTGAAAAAAGAAAATTATAAAGTAGCACTGACAGATACAGGTGAAAAGGCTATGGATATTTATGAAGCCTATGGTGCAAAACTGATTATACTAGATGTTATGCTGCCTGGAATGGATGGCTTTGCATTTTGTTCAAAAATACGGGAGTTTTCCAATACACATATTCTTATTGCAAGTGCTAAAAGTCAGAAGGAAGATAAGCTGAAAGGACTGAATTTAGGAGCTGATGATTACATTGAAAAACCATATGACATTGACATTCTGCTGGCCAAAATAAATGGTATTTTCAAAAGAAAATATGGGCTTGATGAAGTAAGAGACGGAAATATTGTTTTAAATACAGTAAACAATCAGTTGATTGTAAATGGAAAAGAAGTTGAAACAACTGATAAAGAGTTTCGACTTTTGAAGATGCTGATAGAGAATAAAGGTGTAACTTTAAAAAAGGAGTACATTTTTAATACAATTTGGGGTTTTTACAGTAGTACAGAAATACAGTCGCTTAATGTACACATTAAATGGCTTAGGGAAAAGATTGAAGAGAATCCAAAGAAGCCGACACATATTATCACCGAATGGGGAGTAGGATACAGATATGAATAGTATCAGAAAATTTTTTATTAGCATCGTTATTATATTGCTTTTTTTAATGCTATCAGGAAATATGGTATATATACACTCTGATAATAGTGGTGACAGAATGTATAGGGTGGAGGCAGGCAGAATTGTATCAGAGCTTGAGCATAAAAAGCTTTCAGATATCAATATAAAAAAATATAAATCTATTCTTTTTGTGGAAAAATATGACGCTGCAAAGTATTGCAGGCAGGATTATCTGGTAGAGGAGGTTAATGGAACTTTATACCGCATTGCCTATAGAAGCAAACCGAATGGTACGCTGATAACCATATTTAACTTATCATTTGCAGGATTGATTTTAGTTGTAATAGCTTTATATGTTTATATTACCACAAGATTGCTGAAGCCTTTTCTTAAAATGAGTGATTATACCACCTCTCTTGCCAAGGGAAATCTGTCAGTTCCATTAAAACAGGAGAAAAATAAAATATATAGTAAGTTTCTATGGGGACTGGATATGCTGAGGGATAATCTGGAGGAAAAAAAAGAAAGGGAACTGGCTGTCCAAAAAGAAAAGAAGACGCTGATTCTTTCCTTGTCACATGATATTAAGACACCGTTATCAGCCATAGAACTGTATATTAAGGCTATAGAGTCAGGACTTTATGATAGTGAGGAGCAGCAGTTATCAGCCCTGTCAGCAATAAAAAAGAATACAGAAGAAATAAAAAACTATGTGAACCAGATTACCCAGGCATCCAGGGAGGACTTTTTGAATCTTGAAGTAAATAATAGTGAGCTGTATCTACATGAACTTATGGATATAACAATAGGATATTATAAGGAAAAGCTCTCAGTGATTCATACAGATTTTCAAGTGGAAAAGTATACGGACTGTCTGGTTAAAGGAGATAAGGATCGTTTAATTGAAGTGATACAGAATGTAGTCGAAAATGCCATTAAATATGGTGATGGCAGTCAGCTCATGATAACATTTGAAGATGAAGAAGACTGTAAACTTATTATTATTTCAAATACAGGAAATACATTGAAGGAAGAAGAACTGCCCAATATTTTTGAATCTTTCTACAGAGGTTCTAATGCAGAAAATGTTAAAGGTTCAGGACTTGGTTTATTTATAGGTAAAACCCTTATGAAACTTATGGATGGAGATATATTTGCAAAGTGTGATATGAATAGATTTTCTGTTTCGATAGTGCTTAGAAAAGCGTAGGAAACTGCGCTTTTTCTTTTTTTGTTTTATTTAATGATTATTTAATAATTGGCATAGTATGATATCCCCATAAGTTTAGATATACAAGGAGGAAATGAAATGTTTTTTCACATTTTGCAAAGAGATTTAAAAAGAAAAAAGACGATGAACATTATTTTATTATTGTTCATTATTCTGGCAGCAATGTTTGTGGCATCGGGTATTAATAATGTGATTACTGTGATTTCGGGGACAGATTATTATTTAGATAAGGCGGGTATCGGTGACTTAAACTATATTACAGCGGGAGATGATTCTACAGGACATCTTAAGGATTTTTTAGAAAAAAGTGATGCAGTAAGCAAATTTAGAATTGAATCAGTAATCCTTGGAACAAAGGATAATGTGAAGCTTCTTAATGGAAAAATTGCGCGTGTAGATTCTAATTTTTCCTGTTTTTTCTTAAGGATGAGTGATGCAAAGCTGAACTACTATAATATGAATAATCAGAAGGTAAAGCATGTTGCTGTCGGACATCTTTATGTCTCAGGCAGGTTCATGGAAAAAAATCATCTGAAAAATGGTGATAAAATTATTATCAGTCACAACAGCTTTAAAAAAGAATTTATAATAGATGGAGGACTTAAGGATGCACTTTTGGGCTCAGGCTATGGAAATCCAAGATTTTTCATAAGTGATAAAGACTATAGTGATATGTTGGAAGACAAGAATATCAGTGCGCATTATCGTGGGGAAATAGCCTTTGTCAATCTGAAAAAAGGTGCAAAGCTTACGAACATATCCAAATATGTGCCTGAAATTCTTTTTGACGGAACGAAATCAACAATTAAGATGACTTATGTTATGGATACGATTGTGTCGTTTATGATTTTAATTCTCAGTATTTGTCTTATTCTGGTATCATTTGTGGTTTTAAGATTTTCAATCAATTTCACAATACAGGAAGAATTTCGTGAAATTGGTGTAATGAAGGCAATTGGTCTAAAAAACAGGCAAGTCAGAGGACTGTATATCATAAAGTATTTAGTTCTGTCTATAGCAGGGGCATCTATCGGATTCATATTAAGTATTCCATTTTCTAAGGAACTTATCAAATCAGTAAGTGACAATATGTATTTTGGAAATTCTCTGGGTGTCATGACTAATGCTGCCGGTGCAGTAATGACAGTTATTGTTATAGTAGCTTTTGCTTATATCTGTACAGGCAGATTGAATCACGCTACGCCGATAGATGCAATTCGGAATGGTCAGACGGGGGAGAGGTATAAGAAAAAAACAATATACAGAATTAAGAAAAGTCATGTAAATAATAATTTATATATGGCATTAAATGATATCGTCAGTAATCCCAAAAGATTCACTACAATCATCATATCATTTTTTATATGTACATTGCTCGTGTTCCTTGTCGTAAATACAGAGGAAACTATGGACAGCCCTAATCTTATAATTATGTTAACAACAAAATCTGATATCTATGTAAATCAATTATCGACTTCGATGGATTATATGAATGCTCATACAAAAGATGAATTCAAAGAGTATTTAGATGGATACGCCGAGAAAATGAAAAAGCTTGGTATGCCGGCAAAGTGTTATTCGAAAGTTTTTTATAAGTATAGTATTACATTTAATAAGGAAGAGTATAACTATACCTGCAGTCAGGGAGTAAATATTAAAAATTGTGAGGACAGTTATATAAAAGGAAAAGCACCAGTTTCAAAAAATGAAATAGCAATTACCCCACAGATTTCAAAAGAAACCGGAGCTAAAATTGGAGATGTAATAAATATTGATTTTGGAACCCAAAAGCTGGATTGCACAGTTGTTGCCTACTTTCAGTCCTTTAATCAGCTTGGAGAAATTATTGAACTTTATGAAGATGCACCAACAGATTTTAAGTACGCAACAAACATTATGCAGATACAGTTTACTTTTACGGATAATCCGGATCAGAAAGAAATAGACAAAAGAAGAGATAAACTAAAAACTTACCTTGGTAATGATGAAATATGGAATGCAAGAGAATACTGTGTGAATACGATAGGAGTAGTAAGTATTCTTAAAATGGTACATTATCTTATCTGCGCCACAACACTTGTGGTAGTTATTCTTGTAACAATTTTAATTGAATTTTCTTTTATTACAGATGAGAAGTCACAGATTGCAATTCTAAAAGCTATTGGATTCAAAAACAAAGATGTCATAAAGTGGCATGTATATCGATTTGGTGTTATTTCGCTGGCTGCTGTAATTTTAGCTGCAGTTCTTTCGATACCGGCAACAAAGTTATGTATTACTCCTATTTTTGGAATGATGGGAGCTGAAAAAATCAAGTATAACATCGTGGCGTGGAAGGTGTTTGGTTTATATCCGGGAATCATTGTTGTGATCACAATAATAGTTGCACTGATAACGGCGCAGTACACAAGAACTATTACAAGCAGGGACACTGCAGACATCGAGTAAAAGGATAAGCTCGTGATAAAAGGTATTCATAAGGCTTGCAGGATTTGAAAAAAATCAGAACAAAAATATAAAATTAAGTGATGCAGAAATTATAATCAGGAATCAGGAAAGGAAAATTATGGATAAAATATTGGAAGTAAAAGATTTGTGCAAAACATTTGTAGTTAATAAGAGACAGAATAATGTATTAAAAAATGTCAGCTTTTCTGTGGAAGAGGGAGAGATGATTGCAATTATGGGACCTTCCGGGTCTGGTAAATCCACCCTTTTATATTCTGTATCGGGTATGGACAGCATTACAGGTGGGGATGTGATATTTGATGGAAAGCTTATCACAGATATGAAGGCAGATGATTTGTCAGAACTTAGGTTGGATGACATGGGATTTATATTTCAGCAGATGTATATGATGAAAAACCTGACAATACTTGATAATATTGTACTGCCAGCTATTCAAGATCGGAAGAGCACACGTCTGAACTCCAGTCACGAGATTCCATCT
>CALMUC010000126.1 GCA_937872845.1 uncultured Lachnospiraceae bacterium
CTCTTCCGATCTCAGTAATAAGAGGTAATATTATGGCAGGAAAGAAAAAAATTGAAATTACAATATTTTCAAAAAATGAGGTCAGTAAAGAATTAACGGTTGATGAAGGAACACGGCTTTCAGAGATACTCGAAAAGGCACAGCTGCCATCAAATGAATATGTTGCTGCATTGGCAGGAAATAAGCTTAGAGAACTTTCACACCATATAAATGAAAATAGAAAAATTGAATTTGTTTCAATTCATTCACATATCGGATTTGATCTTTATAAGAGGAGTCTTGTATTTCTTATGCTGGCATCAGCTTCTCAGATTTTTGATGAAGAAAATATTCATGCAGTTGTGCATGTGCTTTATTCTCTTGGAAAAGGGTTTTTCTGTACAGTGGAAGGAACAAAAGTTACTGAAGAACTTATAACTGAAATACGTGAAAGAATGAAGAAAAATGTAAAGAAAAATATAATTATTGAAAAGAAAATTATTTCATGCCGACGTGCAGCTGAAAATTTTGAAGAACGTGGACTTGTTGATAAAAGTAAGGCGTTAAAATACAGACGGGCTTCAAAAATAAATATATATCAGTTAGATGGGTATGAGGATTATTTTTATGGTTATATGGTTCCATCAACCGGGTATCTTGAAAGATTTGATTTAAAAGCATATGAAGATGGATTTGTACTTGTAATTCCAGATGAAAAAAGTTTTGATATTAAGCCATATATTGCACCTGAAAAACTTTATCATGTGCTCAGGAAATCCGAGGATTGGGGAAAAGAAATTGGAATCAGTGGTGTTGGAGAATTAAATGATGTCATTGTTGATGGGAAGATGAATGATTTAATGCTCGTTCAAGAAGCTTTAATGGAAGAGCAGATAGCTGATATAGCGGAGCGCGTAAAAAGTGAAGGCAGGAAAATAGTTTTGATCGCAGGACCATCTTCATCGGGAAAGACAACATTTTCCAGAAGACTATCTATACAGCTTCGGGCACATGGTATGAAACCACATCCGATCACAATGGATAATTTTTTTAAAGAAAGAGAAGAAACACCCAAAGATTCAGAAGGTAAGTATGATTTTGAATCTTTAGGAGCGATGGATCTGGAACTTTTTAATCGTGATATGAAAATACTTCTTGATGGGGGCAGAGTTGATATGCCTACATTTGATTTTACAAGTGGTAAAAAAATTTATGAAGGGAATTATATGCAGATAGGAGCGCAGGATGTTCTGGTAGTTGAAGGCATTCATGCATTGAATCCGGCATCCGCATATGCATTGCCACAAGATAAAAGTTTTAAGATTTATATAAGTGCTCTGACACAATTAAATTTGGATGAGCATAATCGTATTTCGACAACAGACACAAGATTGCTGAGAAGGATAGTCAGAGATGCAAGGACAAGAGGAAATGATGCCAGAAAAACAATAAGTATGTGGCCATCAGTCAGAGCGGGTGAAGAAAAAAATATTTTCCCTTACCAGGAAGAAGCAGATGTAATGTTTAATTCTGCATTGATATATGAACTTTCTGCAATCAAGATTTATGCAGAGCCTTTATTGTTTGCTGTTCCGGAAGATTCAGATGAATATTATGAAGCGAAGAGACTTCTTAAATTTCTGGATTATTTTCTTGGAATAGATGCTTCGAGTCTGCCACAAAATTCACTTATGAGAGAATTTATAGGTGGTGGATGTTTTAAGATTTAAATAAAAATTGAAATATCAGTAAAAGAAATATCAAAAAGATGGAAATATTATGAATGCGAGCCGGATGATAAGCCGGGTTATGTCATTGGATGATCATCTGTCTAGCCTTCATGTTGCCATGAAGTTCAAGCGACCTACCATGACCGTTAACGGGTGGGCAGCCCTTCATAGGTCAAATTTGGTCTTGCTTCGGATGGGGCTTGCAATGCCACCTCTGTTACCAGAGGTGCGGTGAGCTCTTGCCTCGCCGTTTCACCCTTACCGCATGAATGCGGCGGTCTGTTTTCTGCTGCGCTTTCCTGAGAGTTGCCTCTACCGGACGTTATCCGGCATCCTGCCCTGTGAAGCCCGGACTTTCCTCACCTGAAAATTAATTTCAGCCGCGATCACCTGTCCGACTCGCACTCCGAATTGTAGCACAGTTTATAATAATAAAAAAGGTGTGATTTATTTTGAAACGATTATTTATTGCAGAAAAGCCGTCAGTAGCTCAGCAATTTGCTGATGTACTGAAAGTTGCCGGGAGGCATGCAGGATATATTGAGAATAATGATACAATTGTTACGTGGTGTGTTGGACATCTTGTTACAATGAGTTATCCGGATGTTTATAATCCTGATTTGAAGAAATGGTCATATGATACAATCCCATTTATTCCGGAAAAATTCCGTTATGAAGTCATAACTTCTGTAAAAAAACAGTTTGATATAGTAAAAGAACTTTTGAATCGTGAAGATGTAGGTACTATTTACGTGTGCACTGACTCTGGACGAGAGGGTGAATATATTTACAGACTTGTTGACAATATGGCAGAAGTAAGCTCTGCAAAAGAAAAACGTCGTGTGTGGATTGATTCTCAGACGGAGGAAGAGATTCTTCGTGGGATAGAGGAAGCAAAGCCACTTTCAGATTATAATCAACTTGCTGATGCTGCGTATCTTCGTGCAGAAGAAGATTATCTGATGGGTATTAATTTCTCGCGTGGATTATCTTTAAAGTATTCTTATCCGGTAAGACAGTATCTTGGACTTGATAAATGTGTTATTGCTGTTGGCAGAGTTATGAGCTGTGTACTCGGAATGGTTGTCAGAAGGGAATGGGAAATACGAAAATTCACATCAACACCTTTTTTCAGAGTGACAGCTAAAATTGGTAAGAAACCAGATGAGGCAGATAATTCTACATTATTTGAAGCAGAATGGAAATCGACTTCCGGAAGTATTTATGAAAACAGCCAGAAGTTATATAAAGAAAATGGTTTTAAAAATCGTATTGATGCTGATGGGTTGATAGAATATCTTGAAAATCCTCTTCCAGTTACAATGAAAGTGATTTCTGTGAGCCGCAAGACTGAAAAGAAAAATCCACCGCTTTTGTATAATCTTGCTGAACTGCAAAATGAATGTTCTAAGCGTTTTAAAATCAATCCATCGAAAACCCTTCAGATAGTACAGGAATTATATGAAAAAAAACTGGTAACATATCCAAGAACTGATGCAAGAGTGCTTTCAACAGCTGTTGCAAAGGTGATAGATCAGAATATAAAAGGACTTTCAAAACTTAAAGATGTTGCAGTATTTGCAGTATATATTTTGAAAAATAAGACATATGCCGGGATTGAAAAAACGAAATATGTTAATGATAAAATGATTACGGATCACTATGCTGTGATTCCTACAGGACAGGGACTTGGAAATATAAATGGATTATCTGAATTGTCAGCAAATGTTTATAATTTGATTGTAAGGAGGTTTCTTTCGATATTTTGTCCGCCTGCAGAATATTTAAAATGTTCAATAAGACTTGAGAGAAAGACTGAAGAATTTTCAGCGGGAATAAAACTTCTTCAAAGTGCAGGTTATTTAAAACTTGTTGATTCAAAGGAAACTGGACTGTTATCAGGGAATGAAGAACAGAATAAGCCTGAAAATAAAAATGAAGTTCAGACAGATGAGAAACAGCAGGAAATAAATAATATAAGTTCAGAAGATGCAGTAGAATATTTGTCACATTTAAGAAAAGGAAGTATACTTTCGTGCAATGGTTTTCAAGTTAAGGAAGGTAAAACACAGTCACCTAAACGCTATACATCTGGTTCAATGATTCTTGCAATGGAAAATGCAGGCCAGCTGATAGAAGATGACAATCTCAGAGAACAGATAAAGGGCAGTGGCATAGGAACATCGGCAACGCGAGACGCAATTATTACAAAACTTGTCAAGAATAAATATATTTCGCTTGAAGATAAGACTCAGGTTATTACACCTACATTCCTGGGGGAAGTAATATATGTTGTTATTTTCTATTCAATACGGGGACTTTTGAGCCCTGAGATGACGGCAAGCTGGGAAAAGGGACTGACAGAAGTTGCTGAGGGGGTAATTTCAAGTGAAAGCTATAAAGACAAAATGAATGAATTTATTTCTCAAAATACAAATTTTGTAAAATCACTTAGTAATCAGAATCAGATAATATATTATTTTAATCAGATAGCACCTTACTATAAAAAAGAAGACATTCATAAAAAAAAATAACATTTATAATGTATGGAAATCATGAAAACAGTTTTATATTATGGAGGAAAAAATGAAAAATACAGAGCTTGTTACTGTAAAGGCACTTTATGATCTTAAACATACAGAGGCATCACAGCTTCTTGAATCAGTGACTTATCCATGGGAGGCACTTTCTGAAATAGAAAGATATATAAAAATTATCGGTTTGCAACTTGATAAAAATCCTGATTACATCAAAAAAAGTGAAAATGTATGGATTCATAAAACTGCAAAAGTCTGGGATAGTGCTTTTTTTGGTGAAAATGTAATAATAGGTGCAAATACAGAAGTTCGTCAATGTGCATTTATAAGGGGCAATGCAATTGTTGGGCAGGACTGTGTTATTGGAAATTCGACAGAATTAAAAAATGTAATTATATTTGATCATGTTGAAGTGCCTCACTATAATTATGTCGGAGATTCTATTCTTGGATATCACTCACATATGGGGGCAGGATCAATAACGTCTAATGTAAAAGCTGACAGAATGCCCGTTGTTGTAAAAGGGTATGATGATTTTAGCGATATAAATATTGAAACCGGAAGAAAAAAATTTGGAGCAATGATAGGCGACTATGTAGAGGTCGGATGCAATTCAGTTCTTAATCCGGGGTCTGTAATTGGCAGACATTCAAATATATATCCATTGTCACCAATAAGGGGATATGTACCGGAAAACAGTATTGTAAAAACAGGGAATGTGATTGTAAAGAAAAATGACTGATATAAATTTTCAATATAAAAAATGTCAAATTTGTCCAAGAAAATGTAATGTGAATCGGGCTTCAGGAGAGAAAGGCTATTGCAATGAAACAGCAGTTCCAAGGGCTGCCAGAGCTGCACTTCATTTTTGGGAGGAACCATGTATTTCAGGGGACAAAGGTTCAGGAGCGGTTTTTTTTACGGGCTGTAATCTTGGTTGTGTTTTTTGTCAGAATTATGAGATTTCACATGATGATTCTGGAAAGGATATTTCTTCAGAAAGACTTGTTGAGATTTTTTTTGAATTGAAAGAAAAAAAGGCTAATAACATTAATCTTGTCACAGGAGATATTTTTATACCTACAATTATAGACGCAATAGAATCAGCAAAAAAACAGGGATTTTCATTGCCGTTTGTTTTTAATACCAGTTCATATCTTAATGTTGATTCTATCAGGGCATTAGATGGACTAATAGATATTTATCTTCCGGATTTTAAATATTGGAAGAGTGAATCTGCAAAGAAATATTCTGATGCTGCAGATTATCCCCAAATTGCGTCTGATGCAATTGCTGAAATGTACAGGCAGCAGCCGGTGAGTGTTTTTGGAGAAAATGGGTTAATGAAAAAAGGAGTTCTTGTCAGACATCTGCTGATGCCGCATGGATTGCTTGAGGCTAAAATTATAGTGAAATATCTTTATGATACGTATGGAGATGATATTTACATTTCATTGATGAATCAATATACACCGGATCCGTTGCTGCAGGGTAAATATCCTGAGATAAGCAAATCAGTTTCAGAACGTGAATATGATGAATTGATAAATTATGCAGTAAAAATTGGTTTAAAAAATGGATTTATGCAAGAATGTGGAACAGTATCTGAAAGTTTTATTCCGCAATTTGATTACGAGGGGATTTAAGTATGATTGAAAATAGCACAGCAAAAAGATGTCCATATGTAGAAAAATGCGGTGGATGTATGATGGATGGGACACATTATGATGTTTACCTTAAGGCAAAAGAAGATAAATTAAATGAAATTCTGAAAGAAGATGCAAAGACTCTTTTTGATGAAAGAATTCATCTCGTTGGTATGCAAAATCCATATTATTACAGATATAAGTGTAATGCCGCATTTGGATGGAAAAAAGACGGTACGGTTCTTTCTGGAAGCTATATGGAAAGAACTCATAAAATATGTGACAGAGATGTATGCCTGATAGAAAATCAAATGGCAGATTCAATTATTTATGATATAAAAAAATTAATTCCATCGTTCAAAATACGTATATATAATGAGGATAATGGTTATGGATATTTAAGACATGTGATGGTAAGAATAAGCAGGAGCACGGGAGAAGCAATGGTTATTCTTGTTGCTGTAGATTCCATTTTTCCATCAAAAAATAATTTTGTGAAAGCACTTAGAGAAAGACATCCGGAAATATCAACGGTTATTCTTAATGTTAATGATAAAACTACAAATATGGTACTTGGAGACCGTAATGTTACAATTTATGGTAAAGGATATATTATGGATACACTGGCAGGGGTAACATTCCGTATTTCACCAGGTGATTTTTTTCAGGTAAATCCTGTAATGACTGAAAAAATATATCAGACAGCAATAGAACTCGGAAAATTAAAGAAAACTGATGTTATTCTTGATGCTTATTGCGGAATAGGTACAATTGGACTTGCGGCTGCAGGAAAAGTAAAAAAAGTGATCGGAGTAGAACTGAATTCAGAAGCAGTACGGGATGCAAAAATAAGTGCAAAAGAAAACAAGATTACAAATGCATCTTTATATGCAGGCGATGCGGGTGAATTTATAAATGAAATGAGAGATGAAGAAAAACTTGATGTTGTTTATCTTGATCCGCCAAGATCAGGTACAACAGATGAATTTATAGAAGCACTCGGAAAGCGAAAACCATCAAGAATTGTATATGTTTCGTGCAGTCCTGAGACATTGGCACGAGATTTGAGTAAAATAAAGAAAAATGGATATGCTGTAAAACAGATAAGAGCTTTTGATCAATTCCCGTTTACTGATGGACATGTTGAAACGGTAGTTTCATTGTATTTAAAGTAAAGACTGCTTGAATCAAAAATAATAGTTGTTTCTTGAAAAAAAGAATAAAGTGTGATAAATTCAGTTCCGGTAAATTTATTTTTTAATATTTGTTCTGAAAATCATAATATTAATTTTCTATATAAATTGATGTTAAATTAAACTAAATCAATGATAAAAAACATGTATCAGAAAACGTTGGCAGACGAAAAACTCCGCCTGCAGACGATTTCGCAGATACATGTTTTTTTTTGCAGATAATAAATAATAAATTTATGGGTGATAGTTGTGATTATAGAACAGGTTAGAGAAAGGAAGTAAAAAATCATGCCAAAAACTAAGGCACAGGGTATTGTATTTGGGGTATTGATGTCATATATAATGGCATTTGGAATGGAAGTTTATAATATTGCAATCAGGGATGGATTTAATTTAAAAAATGGTGGATTCAGTACAATGACTAATGGTGTATTTTTAAATGCACTTATTGAAACATCATATATGGGAGTAATTGTTTTTATAACATCAAGCCTATGGGGAAATCGAATTGGTGCAGAATTTGCAAAGAAATATACAAATCCGGAAATTGATAATCCATATTTTTGCAGACTTATACGACAGGCAGGAACTATAGCTGTAATGTGCCCGACCATGTCACTTGTTGCATCTCTGCTTTTTACAATAATTCTTGCACATGTGAATATTATTAATCTTCCGGCCATATGGGTCGGTACAGTAATAAAGAATTTTCCTATGGCATTTTTTTGGAATATGTTTTTTGCTGCACCACTTACAAGAATGATATTTGGATTTATATATAGAAAAAAAGATTGACACAGGAATAATAATCCAGCATAATATACTTTGCCACAACAAAGCGTTAATAAACTAAAGTAAATGCATAATATACAAATCAAATGTGCAGTAAAAAATACATGTATGTGTACATTAATTATGCTGTTAATTTATTAAGGGTGATGTGGGTATATTATTTTTGGGAGGGTTATAATATGGCTATCAAGGTTGTGTTACTTGTTGTATTTTTTGCAGTTATGATAGGTATAGGTTTCTATTCCAGATCAAAAGCAAGAAATGTTAATGATTATGTATTGGGTGGAAGAAATGTCGGACCGTGGATAACAGCGTTTGCATTTGGAACAAGCTATTTCTCGTCTGTTGTATTTGTTGGTTATGCGGGACAATTCGGATGGAAATTCGGTCTTGCATCAACGTGGATAGGACTTGGAAATGCATTTATAGGAAGTCTTCTTGCGTGGCTTGTATTAGGAAGAAGAACACGTGTCATGACTCAAAAACTTGATGCAAAAACAATGCCTGAGTATTTCGGTAAACGTTATAATTCACAGGCACTTAGAATAGTAGGTTCAGTAATTGCATTTATTTTTCTTGTACCATATACAGCATCAGTATACAATGGACTTTCAAGGCTTTTTGGTATGGCATTCTCAATAGATTATCATATATGCATCATTGTTATGGCATTACTTACAGGAATATATGTTGTAATTGGCGGATATATGGCAACTGCATTAAACGATTTTATCCAGGGAATTATTATGCTGATTGGAATAATAGCTGTAGTAGCAGCTGTATTGTCAGGTCAGGGAGGATTTTTATCGGCAGTTAATAAGCTTTCAAATGTTGCAACAGATCCAGCTGTTACAACACAGTCATTTATTGGATCATCAGGACTTTTTGCAAGTTTCTTTGGTCCTGATCCGTTAGGCCTTCTCGGAGTAGTTATTCTTACTTCTTTGGGAACATGGGGATTACCTCAAATGGTACATAAATTTTATACAATCAAAGATGAAAAATCAGTAAAAACTGGGACTATAGTTTCCACACTGTTTGCAATTATAATTTCCGGAGGATGCTATTTTCTGGGAGGATTTGGAAGATTGTTTGCAGACAAAGCCGGCATAATTAATCCGGATGGTACTGTTCAGTATGATAATGTTGTTCCGACTATGCTTTCTACACTTCCAGATCTTTTGATTGGCATTGTTCTTGTTCTTGTATTTTCGGCTTCTATGTCAACACTTTCATCACTTGTTCTTACATCAAGTTCGACACTTACACTTGATCTTTTAAAGACAACTTTTGCAAAAAAAATGTCAGATAAGAAGCAGCTTGTAGTAATGCAGATATTTGTTGTGTTTTTTATAGTTCTTTCAGTTGTACTTGCATTTAATCCGCCAACATTTATTGCCCAGTTGATGGGAGTTTCATGGGGAGCACTTGCAGGCGCATTTCTGGCACCTTTTATGTATGGGCTTTACAGTAAAAGAGTAACAAAAGCGGCTGTCTGGGCGAGTTACGTTATTGGTGTAGGATTTACAGTAGTAAATATGTTCTTTCATTTTATTCAGTCACCTATTAATGCAGGAGCAGCAACGATGCTTGCAGGACTCATTGTAGTACCACTTGTGAGTTTCATTACGCC
>CALMUC010000127.1 GCA_937872845.1 uncultured Lachnospiraceae bacterium
GTAAAAGGGATTTCCATAACCAGTGAAGAAATGGAAACTTATTTTCTGAATCTGACGGGAGGTGCGGATCATGCTTAATATAATAAAAATGGATTTATACCGGATGCTTAAAACCAAAAGTATGTATGTAATCTGGATCGTACTGGCAGCAATATTATTGATTACAACATCTTTATGCAAGACAGATTATGTGCTTTTGACTGAAAAGGATGCCATGAAACAGGAGCAGGTTACTGAACCTACTGTGGATAATATTAATGTGGGAATGATGGTAACGCTGCCTACGGAGCCGGGAGAAAAGGTGACGGTATATGATATCTTTTTTGCCAATTCCCAAGGAAAATTGTATGCACTGCTTTTGGTGATTTTTACTGTTCTGTTTTCAACAGCGGATATCAGTAGCGGATATATTAAGAATATAGGAGGTCAGGTTAGAAATAGAGGAACTCTGATTTTTTCCAGGGCAATTGCCTTGGCTGTCTTTACGGTACTGACAATGGCAGGTGCATTCTTATTTCAGGCAGCGGCGAATGGTATTGTTTTCGGGGAATTGGAATGGGGAAATACAAAGGCAATTTTATCTTATTTTGTGACTGAACTGGCTCTTCATTATGCACTTGTGCTGATTTGTATGGCGATTGCAATTATTTTGAAAAATAATGTAATCAGCATGGTCATTGCTGTCTGTCTTAGCATGAATGTAATGACCATTGTGTATGGGGTGATCAATAGTGTTATTCAAAAAATAGGAATTCAGAATTTCCAGATTTATAAGTATACGATAACAGGAAAATTATCACTGCTTCCTATGAATCCGAGTGGAAATGAGTGTTTGGCGGCATTTGGTGTGGCAATAGTGTTCATCGTTATGATGATATCAGTAAGCAGCGTTGTTTTTCAAAAGAGGGATATTTAACGGATGTATATCGTAATTGGGATATTAGCAGGAATTATTATCTTACAATTTATTATTATGTGGAAATACCAGCGGCAGGTGAAAGACATCTGCCGCCAATTGGCGTTTATGATGAAACATGACAGTAACATGTTGATTAACCATGAATTTGATGTGGGTGGAATAGGAAAGCTTTCTGACAAGTTGAATGAGCTTCTGGAACTGCGAAGAAAAGAGAAGCAGCATTATCAGGAGAAAGAAGCTCTGATTGCGGACACTTATACAAATCTTTCTCATGATATCCGCACACCACTGACATCTTTGGACGGATATTTCCAGCTAATGGAAGAATGTGAAAATATAGAGGATCAGAAACGTTATTTAAGCATTATCCACGAAAGAATTCATAGTCTGAATGAAATGTTGGAAGAACTTTTTATGTTTACAAAGTTAAAAAACGAATCTTACAGTTTGGAATTGACATTGTGCTGTATGAACCGGATTTTGAAAGAAACAGTTTTTTCATACTATGATGAATGGGTAAGAATGGAAATTCAGCCGGATATTCAGATTACGGAAGAACAGTTGTATATACATGGAAACAGGCAGGGACTCCGCCGTGTTATCCAGAATGTGATAAAAAATGGGCTGGATCATGGAGAAAAGAAGATTAGCATTGTGTTGGAACGTGATCAAAATCAGGCGGTGCTTAGAATCAGCAATCAGGTTACACATCCAGAACAGATTAATATAGATCAGGTATTTGAGCGATTTTATAAAGCAGATGTTGCCAGAAGTAAAACATCTACTGGATTGGGACTATCTATTGCAAAGGAGTTGGTTAGTCGGATGGATGGAGAGATTGAAGCAAAAATAGAAAAAAAAGAGTTTATTGTTGAAATGAACTTTCCGATTGTAACCGATGCTAAATAGTATTTTGCGATTATTCAAGAGTTCAAGTCGAACGCACGTGAGACTTGGCACGCGATTCTGGTCAGCTTTGCTG
>CALMUC010000128.1 GCA_937872845.1 uncultured Lachnospiraceae bacterium
AATCGGTAATGACAGCCGAATATAGACCTGTAGAATACGGAAAGGACTATGATGTAGTCAATAATCCTGATAAATTTCAACTATATATAGATGGAAAAGAAGTAGAAGAATAACACGGTGAACTTTTTATACTGAAATATGTACGATTCCAATAATGATATGAACTTATGGGAATATATTGCGGATACTTTGTGAACTTTATCCTGATACAATGATTATGCTGATGAAAGAAGGCATAGATAACTGAATACAAGAAAGAGACGAAAGCCTCAGTAGTTAAGAAAAAACTACTGGGGCTTTTTTTCGTGCCTGAATTTCTCAGCCAATAACTGCGGGCGTATCCCGGCAGGATAAAGGCGGAGCAGGCATGATCCTAAACAGAGGTCCGCCTTCTGGATTTGAAACGAGCAACAAGATTTCAAATTCAGGAGGAACGGATATGTATATTGAACACCCATATTTTTACGAAGGAAAGTATTACGCAAATATTGATGGAGAAATGATCGAGATTACAAAAGAAGTTGCGTATGCGATGAATAATTTTTACAGAAGCAGCAAGGCAAAAAAAGTTGAGATTAAGAATGAACTGGGTGAGGTTGTGGATAAGATGCTGAGAGAAGTACCTTACAGCGGTCAGTCCATTGATGGAGAAGGCTTCATGATTGAGGATTTTCCAGATCTGAACTGTGATGTGGAGCACTGTGTACTGACAAAAATGGAACAGCAGGATATTCACAAAGTGATCAATCAGCTGAACTCAGAGGAACGCATGATTATTTATGGCATTTTCTTTGAAAACAAGACACAGACACAGATGGCAGAGATTATGGGAATTTCCAGACAGATGCTGTCATACAAGCTGAAATCCATTCTTAATAAGATGCGTGAAATGTATATGAATAAATTTTTTTAAAAAATTTTTCAAAATCTTTTGCATCTGCCAAAGTCATTTGACTTTAGTAATTAGAGGAAGTTAAAGGACTTCCTAAAATGAACCATGATAACTGAATATCCAATAATAACTGACGTGACATTTCATGCAAAGAGCACGAGGAAGATGCCGCTATAGGATTATAAGACAAAACAAAGATTTTTAGTTCAGTCCGTAATGCTGCGAAAAAGCACTGACCGAAGCCAGCTGGCAGGCTGGTGATGCGATGATATGTATGAGATGCGATACACTTGCAGATCCTGAGAAGTCTGTAACTGGTAAACCTATGAACTGCTGGAGCCTGGAAACGAGAGTTTCCGGGTTGTGGTCCGGAGTATGCATCCGGGCAGGTTATTATTCCCTTCCTGCATATGCGGGAGTAACGATTCGGGGTATCGAGGATAAATAGAATCGAGCGAGCACTGTTTAATAATCAAATTGGCTATAGAGGTTATGCGGCAGAGCTTTCCGTCTTGGAAAGGAACTCTGCCGTATTCCTGTGGAGCCAATATAGCGCTATGAATGCTTTACAAATAAAAAAAGATTGGAGAGATGACAAGTGACGATTCGAAGAGGAGATATCTTATGGGCGGATCTCGGTATGTTCCCGACAACTTCGGTTCAGGGTGGAGTAAGACCGGTGATCGTAGTGAGTAATAATAAAGCCAATACATACAGTTCAGTCATAACGGTAGTTCCGCTGACATCAAGAATTTATAAGAAACGGTATTTGCCAACACATGTATTTATCAGCAAATATGATATGACGGGAATCCGAAAAGGAAGCCTGGCACTGGCTGAACAGGTTATGAGCATTTCTACGAAATGTATTATTGAGAAATGCGGAAGAGTGAACAAGTGGAGCCTGGATCGGGTACTGAAAGCAGTACGGATTCAGATGGGAATGGA
>CALMUC010000129.1 GCA_937872845.1 uncultured Lachnospiraceae bacterium
GCTAGGCGAGGCCGGATCTCTGGAGGATGCTTTGACATAACTTTTTAAATGGAAAGAACAATTTTTTTTAAAATGAAATCTTACAAATGTAAGAAAAGGAGATGCTATGACGAAAAAAAAGAAAAAAAGCAGGATATACATTATATGGCTCGTGAATTTATGTTTGATTACAGCTGTGGTTGCCTTTTTTGTATGGTATGAAAGTGTACCTGATGTATCACCGGAGAAGGTTCTTAAAACATATATGGCTCATATTTCAAATCGAGAATATGAACAAATGTATGAAATGATTGATGCAGGAATATCTGGGAATATCAGTCAGGAAGATTTTGTAAAACGTAATTCTGCTATTTATGAGGGAATTGATGTAGATAATATGAAAGTTCATATCACATCTTATGATAAAGAACAAAAAGAGATCTGTTATGAAACATCTATGGATACTGTTGCGGGAAACGTTACTTTTGAAAATAAGGCATCATTTATACTGGAAAAAGGCAAATATAAGCTGATATGGAATGATTCTTTGATATTTCCAGAACTGGATTCCACAGATAAAGTAAAAGTGTCTACAACAAGTGCTAAGAGAGGGCAGATTATAGACCGAAATGGTCAGTTGCTTGCAGGCGAGGGAGTGGCTTCTTCTATAGGCGTAGTTCCCGGAAATTTAGAGAATAAGAATGATGCTATCAGCCAGTTGGCAGAATTATTGGAAATGAAAACAGAAGATATAGAAAAAAAATTAGCAGCAAAATGGGTAAAAGATGATTCATTTGTACCATTAAAAACAGTTCCAAAGGTGAATGAATTAAAACTGATGTCGATTGAGCCAGATCAGGAAACATTGGCAGAGAAAGACAGACAGGAGAAATTATTAGAGATTCCAGGTGTGAAAATTTCAGATATCACTGTAAGGGAATACCCACTGGGGGAGGCTGCTGCACATTTAGTGGGATATGTTCAAAACGTTACAGCAGAAGATTTAGAAGAACACGCAGGGGAGGGATATACATCGAACAGTGTGATTGGAAAAAGTGGAATGGAAGGGTTATTTGAAAAAGAATTAAAGGGACAGAATGGGTGTGCTATTTCTATTGTTGATTCAAACGGCAATAAGAAAAAAATCATAGTAAGCACGATTGTAGAAAATGGAAAAGATATAAAACTAACGATAGATTCGAATTTGCAAAAAGAATTATATGAACAATTTAAAGATGATAAGAGCTGTTCAGTTGCTATCAATCAGTATACGGGAGAAGTATTGGCTTTAGTCAGTACACCTTCATATGATAACAACGATTTTATTAGGGGCATGTCAAGTGAAAAGTGGAATGCGCTGAATGAAGATGAGAACAAACCTATGTATAACCGTTTTCGACAGGTCTGGTGTCCGGGCTCTACGTTTAAGCCTATCATAGCTGCTATTGGATTAACAACAGGGGCAATTGATCCAGATGAGGATTATGGGAATGAAGGATTGAGCTGGCAGAAAGATTCCTCATGGGGATCTTATTATGTAACGACGCTTCATGCTTATGAGCCGGTTATTCTAAAAAATGCTTTAATTTATTCGGATAATATTTATTTTGCAAAGGCGGCATTAAAAATTGGGGAAAACGATATGGAAAGTTCATTAACAAAACTGGGATTCAATGATGTACTTCCATTTGATATTAAGATGGCAAAATCGCAGTTTTCCAATACAGAAAAAATTGAAAAAGAGGTACAGTTGGCTGATAGTGGCTATGGACAAGGTCAGATTCTTGTGAATCCTTTGCATATGGCTTGTATGTATTCTGCATTTTGCAATGAAGGAAATATGATAAAACCATATCTTACATATAAGGAAGATGCAATGCCTGATGTCTGGATTAAAGAAGCATTTACAAAGGATGTGGCGCAAACTGTTTTGGAGGATACGAAAGAAGTCATAAATAATTCTCATGGAACTGGCTATGCAGCACATAGAACGGATATTATATTAGCCGGAAAAACGGGAACTGCAGAAATCAAAGCATCAAAAGATGATACAACGGGGACTGAATTGGGATGGTTTTCTGTTTTTACAACGGACAAGAATATGGAGCGTCCTATTATGATCGTCAGCATGGTAGAAGACGTAAAAGGAAGAGGTGGAAGCGGTTATGTTGTCAAAAAAGATAGTCAGGTTCTTGAAAAGTGGTTTTCTGGTAATTAGTATAGGTTTTTCGATGGGGATTTCGGGATGTAAAGGGAATACAGAAGAACCAGTATCTTCTGAACCTATTGAAATTGTCAGTGAGAAAGGAATGGATGACAATTTTATAAATATTCCGATAGATATTTATGCGGAAGCCACAACAAAAAATAAGCTGAAGGATATGGAAACAGTACGTAAAGTTGTAGAAAGATTTGGGGAATGTGGATATGCGGCAGTTGATTGTGAAAATCGAGTTGATATGACACAAATACAAAATGTGATAGATTTTTGTGATTCGGTGGAAAAACAAGAAAAAGCAGAAGTGACAATACTCCAAGTGAGCAGTCTGGGAGGATTTTCGGTCTACCATTTACAGACAGAAAAAGGAGTGGTTCATGTGAAAAGATGCTATTACGGATACAAAGATGGGATTATGAAAAGTGAGGATGAAGGTGAATATCAAACCGATTATTGGAGATATACCGATGATGGATATCTGATGTTTTCTGGAACTTATTTTTCAGAAGAATTGTATGTATTAACATTAAGTTCTGCAGAAGAGCATGTAGCATTTCGTATACTGCCATTGGATGCAAAGTGTCGGGAATTAAATGAAAAATATCTTTTGCCAATAGGATATGAGTTAAATAATATGTTTTTAGTGGATTGGAATGAGGATGATTTTGGAGAACTGAATTTCTATGACATGTTTGATTTGTTGTATCCAAAGTTGCATAATGAAAAATTTCCATATGTAGCAGATGATAACTTAGGCATAGGTGCAGTTTATCATATTCCTAAAACAGAGTTTGAAAATGTAATTATGGAATATTTTAATATCGACAGTGATAAATTGCAGAAAAAAACTATTTACGATTATCAAACTCAAACATACGAATATAAACCAAGAGGATTTTATGAGATAGAGTATCCAGAATATCCGTATTCCGAGGTGGTTGGGTATAAAGAACATTCGGATGGGACGATAACGCTCAACGTTCATGTGATATATCCGTATGCAGGCGATTCAAATGTATATATGCATGATGTTACGGTCAGACCATTATCTGACGGGGGATTCCAGTATGTATCAAATTACATTGTTTCAGAGGAAGAAAATAACAACATTACATGGCATACACCGCGTTTAACTGAAGATGAATGGAATGATATATACGGAGGACAGTGATGGAAGATATGAAATGGTTTGTAAAAAAGTTTGGAATCATTTTTGTGATTCTATTGGTGATGATTGTAAGTACAGGAATTTTTTATGAAAAGAATGCGAGAACATCATCAGCAGAGGAGATATGGGAAATGTGACTGAATGGAAAGGACAATATTTATGAAAAAGCGTATTTGGTTCATTGTACTGATCAGTTGCCTGTTATGTGGATGCATAAGGAAAGATATGACATCAGATAGTCAGTTGATGGATAGTAGAGATGTTGATTCTACGGAAGAAAACGAGAATGCAAAAGAAGATGTTGCAGAACAGTGGGAAAAAGGTTATGACCTTCCAATAGATGAGCCGGAAAGAAAAGAAGCAGAGGATGAGTGTAAAATGATTCTGGAGCTTATTTCTGATATTTATACTCAGGCAGATAAAGGGGAGGCAGTTAATACGGTTCTGGATGATAAGACAATCTATAAAATGCAGGATCGGATAAAAGAAAAAGGGTATCCGGTTATAACGATGAAAGCATATGCAGCAATGGAAAATTATAAAAAAGTCGAAGATTTTCTTAAAAACTGTCAGGAAGAGAAAGCTGGTTTTATAGTGCTTTACGAGTTGCAGTCAGATGGTGGCATTGGCAGAGATAAATTTATTTTTGATGGAAAGGACATGTATTTAATAAGTGCGTGTGCTACATGGAACACCAATGATACATATGGATTGTCCTATATTTCTTATGCAAGGATAAAGGAGTGGAAATATACGGATAAAGGATGGTTTTGTTATGAATTATGTGTTCCGGAACCACCGGAGGTTACAGAGATTGTTGACGGAAGCTGTCTGGTAAGAATAAAGCCATTATCTAAGGAACAACGGGAAATGTCAGAAAGATGCGTACAAGGTCTGGGGTATCAGGGAAATAATCTTTTATGCTCGAATTGGGATACTGACCATATGGAAAAACTGGACTATAATGGAATGTATGAATATCTGTATGCCATGAAACATCAGAAAGCGTTTGATGCCGAGGATTATCCAAATGGAATACCAAAAGAAGAATTTGAGAGTTTGATCATGGAATATCTTCCGGTAACAGCAGAGCAAATTCAGGAATATGCGGTATTTGATGAAAAAAATCAGACTTATGTATGGGTACGACTAGGCTGCCTTAACTATGCACCAACTTTTTTTGGAACTTCGCTGCCGGAGGTTATTGATATCAAAGAAAATGAGGATGGAACAGTGACATTAACGGTGGATGCGGTGTGTGATATGGTCATTTGTGATGATGCGGTCATAACCCATGAACTTACGGTAAAGTTTGCTGATGATGGTAGCTTTCAATATTTGGGGAATAAAATCCTTGATGATGGAATTAAGGAGATACCAGATTACCAATACCGTATTAAAGAATGATTTGATAATACTGGTGTTTTATGGTATTTTTACAGATATGAAGAAAGGAGACTTACATGAAATATATTTATAAAATCACGGGAAAAGTAAGTTTAATACTATATATATTTATGTTGTATCAATTCTGGCATCTATGTCAATATGGTGGCTTGAGAAGGCATATACCGATGTTGGCGTTAGGTATAATAGGATTGGTTGGCACAGTGGTTCTCTGGCTGATTTCGAAAAGGCATAATCAAGAAGTTAATTCAGGAGATAATGGAAATAAGAAACTTTTCTATACGGAAATGATACTCCTTATAGCAGCAACTTTATTCTTTGGTGGACGTATCGTTTATTCTGCAGTTCCGTATCACGGGGCACTGTCTTGGAAACTTGATGAGTGGATGCGTAAAAAAGAAGTAGAACTGGAGCATAATAATCTTTTTGAGGATGGTGTAGAAGGGATTCTGATGGATTTGGATGAAGCATTGCAACTGCCGGAAGAACTCTATATTGCAAATAAATATCAGGTGTCATTTGATGAAAACGGAACGATTCAAAGGATTTATGCATTCATATATGGAAAAAATGAGGCTGGAGAGAAAAAAACGTATCTTATTGATTATGACGCAGACAGCAGTAATGATATGACTGTTTGGATAGATGGTAATGTGAATGGAGAATATAGTGACGATATGCGTTTGTCTCCAATGATTGAAATTTTGAACAATTCAGACTGGACGAGTCAGGTAGAGGCGTGGGCTGAAACATTTGAAGAGCAGCAGATTTATGAAATACTCTATATGGGGCGAAGATCTTTTAGTTCAGAGGAAGGCTTACAATATATTTCGGGAGATGCAGATGGTGATGGAACTGAAACAGGAACCGGCAATTTTACTCAGCTTAGAAGCGGTGGAGAAATCGTTGGGTTTGAGGTATCTTTGCATATTCCTGATTTAAATAGTGTCACACCTGTTCGATATATTATGGAGCCTGAGTACGTCAGTCAACAAGAATTGAAGCAGGAGAATACGATGCAGCAGGTGGAGGATGCTAAAGATACAGAAAGTTGGACTGTGGATCAAAGTGATGGAACTATGTATTTCTTTTTAGATGAAAATAATGGATGGCGTTTGGTGATAACGGATGCAGCTGCCGGAAGCAGATTTTATGTAATGGAAAAGACAATGGATGGTGGTTCTACTTGGGAATGCATAAATGATGATCCGTTCAGTGGACAATTGGGAGTTGCAGAAGGTTTAATATTTTATGATGAGAACTTTGGGGTTGCAGGAATTACAGGCGCATCCCAGTCCTATTCCCGCTTATATGTCACTCGCGATGGCGGAAGGGCCTTTGAAGAAATGAAACTTCCAATGGATCTTGTTTCAGAATTACCACAAATCGCTATCGATTGCGGATTTA
>CALMUC010000130.1 GCA_937872845.1 uncultured Lachnospiraceae bacterium
TCGGAGTCGGAAGTGTTACTGAAGACTGCTCACCGAGCAACTGCGTGAAGCAGGGATACAAATTCAGATTTCCTGCAGCAATTTCATAGCTTGCACCATTCTTATAGTCTTGTGTCTCGCTTCCTGATGTCTTCGTCCATCCATTTGCAGTATAGGTGCGGGTCTTGGTTGAAACTATGCTTGCAGGTGATACACTCCCTCCATTTCCATTCAATGTCACTGTAAGCTGACTCTCCGTCGTAGGAGATTTGGTCATATCATTGGCAGCAAGTGTGATTGTGGTTCCGACATTGCCGCTCTGTTCAGCTGGAACCACAGTGCTGTCGGCTGTTCCCTGCTGATAGGTAACCCCATTAATGTCATCAACCCAATGTGCATAGAGTGTAATCGTCGTGGTCGGCGTGTAGTCACTGCCTGCAGTGCCCACCAGCGTGCCGCCAGATTTCTCCGAATACCAGCCGGTCAGCTTCTTTCCAGCCAAAACTGATCCAGGCAGTTTTGCTGTACCGTTTGCAATAACATCAATTGACTTTGGAGTTGTCCCTCCATTCCCATCAAAACTCACAACATTGCCGATTGTGAGAAAATGTGAAGAGGCATCTCCTGTCGGCAAAGCACTGACTAATGTTTCAGACGCATTATTCGGAGCTATAATATCACCATGATCATAAAGAGATTTTCCCAACTGTGGCGCGGTAATTGTTGACGGAAGATTTCTGGGAGTTTTTATGGTACTAGGTGCTGTTTCTATGCTAAACATTTGATCTGCTTTATTCACATGGATGGCATCAAACGAAAGATCCAGAGAGGATAATCCAGGGCATTTCCAGAATATGCCTGACATACTTTTGAGAGAAGATGTATCAAATTTACTGAGATCGACAGAGGCAAGTTTACTGCAGGATTCAAACATACTGCTTATTGACTGAACATTTTTAGTGTTAAAATTGCTTAAGTCAATGGAACCCAGGAGACTGCAGCCTTGGAACATTCCAGCCATTGTTGTAACAGAAGATGTATTAAACTTGCTGACATCAATTTCGGAGAGATTTGGGCAGTTGAAGAACATGTATGCCATTGACGTTACCTGTGATGTATTAAAGCCTGTGCCAAACGTGACGGAACTGAGGTTTTTGCATCCCGAAAACATGTCTTTCATTGTAGTAACGTTTGAAGTTGTGAAATTTTGGTCAAAGACAAGAGAGGTCAGTCTAGAGCAGCCGCTGAACATCGATTCCATATCAGTAACATTAGTGGTGTCTAATACACTTAAATCAATGCTATTCAGGCCAGAGCATTGATTAAACATATTATTCATAGTAGTCACGTTAGCAGTTTTAAATCCACTTAAATCAATGCTGCTCAGTAATGTGCAGCCGGTAAACATGGAACCCATATTTGTTACGTTCGAAGTATTAAACTCGGTTCCAAATGTGAGAGAAGTCAGCCGATTACATGATGCGAACATACTGTACATATCTGTTACCTTAGAAGTATTGAAACTGCTGAGATCAAGTGATGTAAGACTTTTGCAACCGATGAACATAGAATTCATAGTATCTACCAGCGAAGTGTTGAAGTTTGATAAGTCCAGCGCAGTCAATGCATTGCATCCCTGAAACATTGCTGCTGTTGTAGTAAGGCTGTTGGTATTCATGTCAGCCGGAAATGTAATTGATCCCAGTTTCGGGCAATTCGTAAACATGCTTGCCATTGTTGTTACACGTCCGGTGTTCAGACTTGAGAGATCCAAGCTCGTAATGCTAGCACAATTATCAAACATAAGTGCCATAGATGTTGCGGCAGAGGTGTTCAGATTATTGAAAGCCACAGAAATAAGCCCTGTACAACTACTGAATAACGAAGTTGCCTCCGCTCCTGTATTGATTACCTGATCGCTTGCCACATAGATTGTCTCTGCATTAGGATCCCAGTATGCTGTGATAGAATCCGCAGATGTGGCTCCGACACTAACATTTTTGAAATCAGCATAACCGGTTGGAAGTTTATTTTTGAAGTCAAAAACAATATGCTTGATTTTGGTATCTGTCTGAGTTTCAGCATTATTTGCAAGTGTCTTGATTTTAAAATTAAAATCCCCTCCGCGAAGGAGTGTATAGCCTGTATTGGTATTTGTTGTATCTGCAGCATATATCCTAGCTGGTTGGACTGTCAGCAACATGCAGACTACCATTAAAAAACTTAATAATCTTTTTTTCATAAATTTACTCCCTCATAGTTTGAGTTTTTATATCAAATGCAGCTGTATCGCTACATCTCTTGCTTAATTGCATTTCTTGACACCGAGTTTCTGCCGGTGTCAGCTTTTCTTATTCTGCCATGACCACAGGATAAAGGAAATCAAGATATTTGACAGCCTGTTGTTGCTGTCTATACTTGAACATATGAATATTATCAGTTTCATACACGTTGTCGGAAAGAGATATTACAACATATCTAATGAACCTCCATTTCTTATAAAGGTTGTATGGTTTCTCAACAGTCTCTGTGCTGCAGTGGTTTTGCCAAAACAAAACGGTTCACCAATATAGATGTGGCCTGCACCATGATTCAATAAAAAGACATCGATTTTGATATGATCACAGTATATTTAAGATCATCATACATTTGGGCTCACTGATTCTGCATGTTTATTTTTTTGATATTATCAAATTTATATCCATTCTGTCATCATCCTAAAGTATGATAAAATGCAATTTGCATAATCTAAAGCTCATATAAAATCGTCTATAATAACATACGTATTTACAGGAAACATACCATTCTCCATTTTATTGGTGTATCGGTGCTTATTGTCTATATAATCTGAAGCATTAAAATTAATCAAAAAAAGACATCAGTCATTTGACAGATGTCCCAAGTTCTTAGTTATCTCACGGGCTTTAATAGAAATTCATTTCCTGCATAGATTTAAGTTGTCTCTGCCATAAAGAAACCAACTATTTCATTATCACAATCTTTCCATAACCACACAAAATCATCTATCTTTCCACAAAAAAGAGAACCCGGAAACTTTGATTTATCAATGTTTCCGGGTTCTCAACACTTATGCGGGAGATGGGACTTGAACCCACACGACGTTAACCATCACTAGATCCTTAGTCTAGCCTGTCTGCCAATTCCAGCACTCCCGCTTATGCTATGAAGTTTTGTTACTTCCTAACGCGAGTTTTATATTACCACTCGTCTTTTAATATGTCAATAAAAATTTTGATATTAATCTGACAATTTTTTAAATTGTTTACATAAATGTGACAAAACCAAATCAAACATTATTAACATTATACAATAACCGGTGGTGAGAAACTCTCACCACGATCATTATATTTAAAAGCAAAAATACAACACGCTCAGATTACACATAAAAATAAAAATCACTTAATTATGCAAGTTTAGCTTTTGCTGTTTCTGCAAGTTTAGCAAATCCTTCAGGGTCGCTGATTGCAATTTCAGAAAGCATCTTACGATTAATATCAACTCCTGCAAGTTTAAGTCCATGCATAAGGTTGCTGTAAGAGATATCATTAATTCTTGCTGCTGCATTTATACGGGCAATCCACAGTTTGCGGAAATCTCTCTTCTTTTCCTTACGTCCAGCAAACGCTTCATTTTCAGCACGCATTACAGACTGCTTTGCAACTCTGTACTGCTTTGAGCGAGCACCTACATAGCCCTTAGCCTGTTTTAATGTTCTGTTATGTTTTTTCTTGGCATTAACTCCGCCTTTGATTCTTGCCATTTATTTATCCTCCTGATTCGAACTGTTATATCATATCTTAAAATCCCGTTTTACAGATAAGGTAAAATCTTCTTCATATTTTTAACATTTGTCTTATCTGTGATTGTTGCCTTGCGAAGATTTCTCTTACGCTTTGCAGTCTTCTTAGTAAGGATATGGCTTTTGAAAGCTTTATTTCTCTTTAATTTACCTGTCCCTGTTACCTTGAAGCGCTTTGCAGCCGCTCTCTTTGTCTTAAGCTTTGGCATTTTTTTATCCTCCTTAAATAATGCACTCAACGTTTTGCAGCAAGAAACATAATCATGCTTCTGCCTTCAAATTTTGCCGGTTTATCTACAACCGACAAATCAGAAAGCTGCTCTGCGAAATTATCCAAAATCGGTTTACTCTGTTTAACATATGCAAGCTCACGCCCGCGAAAACGAAGAGTAACCTTAACCCTGTTTCCTTTCTCAAGAAACTTTCTAGCCTGATTTATTTTTGTATTTAAATCATTCTCTTCAATATTTGGTGACAAACGTACCTCTTTTATCTCCACCATTTTTTGCTTCTTCTTTGATTCCTTTTCCTTTCGCATCTGTTCATAACGAAATTTACCGAAATCAACGATTCTGCATACCGGAGGCTTCGCATTAGGAGAAACCTTGACAAGATCAAGCCCTTCTTTTTCAGCAGCTTCTCTTGCATCCTGAGTGGACATAACTCCAAGCTGATTACCTTCAGCCCCGATCACTCTGACTTCCTTGTCTCTGATTTTTTCATTGATTAAGTACTCTATTGTTTTTTCCTCCGTCCATTACACACTTTAAAATAAAAAAACCTGCCATTCGGCAGGTACCCACAATAAGCCACAGAAAAAAAACTTTTCCTAAAGCTATAAACCCGTCCGCAGTGCAGATCAAGGTGAGAGTGGATACTCTACTTGTTTTACAACAGTGCAATAATACAGCAATCTGAATCTTATGTCAAACCTTTTTTAACTTTTCATTTATTTTTTATGGTTTTAAATTTAAATTATTAATAGGTTCCCAAAACAGTCATTGAATCTGTATTAGCTTCTATCTCACCTAATGCTTTACGAACATTTTTGTCTGTGATTTTACCCTCAAAATCAACGTAAAATATATATTCCCATTTATGTTTCAATGATGGTCTTGATTCTATGCTTGTCATATTTATTCTGTTTTTATAAAATTTCCCCATAATATCATATAATGAGCCAACTTTATGCTGTGCCGCAAAACATATGCTTATACGTGTCGAATCACTAAGAAATATTTTATCTTTTGAAACAACAACAAATTTAGTTGAATTGTCATCTGAAAAATTCACATGTTTTTTCAGAACCTTAAGTCCATACAGTTCAGCTGCACGTTCACTTGCTATAGCTGCCTTTGATTTATCATTTCCATTTTTTACAAGTCTGGCTGCCAGCGCAGTATTATTAACTGTTTCAGCTGTAAAATCATGTTTTTCAATATATTCTTTGCATTGCATAATCCCCTGAGGGTGTGAATAAACTTTCTTAATGTCAGAAATTTCAGCATCTGACGTTCCAAGAAGGCAATGATTTATATCTATCACAACTTCTGCAACAATATTAACATCTGCTTCTCTTATGATATCATAGTTTCCGCTGACGAATCCTGCCGAACTGTTTTCTATCGGAATAACGCCATAATCAGAACTTCCGGATGCAACTTCACTTACTACATCATCGAATGTTTTTACATTACGATACTCTACTGCTTTGCCAAAATACTTTCTCGCTGCTTCCTCTGCATATGCTCCTGGAACTCCTGAATAAACCACTCGTACATTTTCTGTATCTAGCGTTTCAACCTCATCATAAGGCATATCAAAGTTTCCATGTTCACAATCATCATCCATTTTTCCCAATAAATCAAGAAGCTCACTTACAGTTTTATTCAGAACAGGATGCATATAATAAGGCGCAATATCTTTTAATGGTTCAAGTACAAATTTTCTCTTTGGAATTTCAGGATGAGGAATTCTAAGTGTTTCATCTGACATTTGCAGATTATCATAAAATAAAATATCTATATCAAGCGTTCTCGGTCCCCAATGAATCAGTCTTTCTCGTCCGGCATCATTCTCAATGTCATTTACAACCGATAGCAGTTCATGCGGTGTAAGTATTGTATTTACTTCAACTGCACCATTTAAAAAATCCGGCTGATCTACCGGTCCGTATGGTTCTGTTTCAATAAATTCTGACACTTTTCTAACACGAATTGCTTCATCTTTTTCAAGCTGTTCTACCGCCGTTTTAAGATATTTCTCACGATTTCCAAGATTAGAGCCTATTCCTAAAAATGCTGTATGCCATCCCCTTTTTATTTCAACAATCATCGTTTCAAAGTCAAGTTCCACCGGTGCATACGGTTTACTGACAGTAATATCAACTTCACAAATCATATCATATTTAAGAAGAAGTTCCCTGGCAACATTCTCTGCGGCTGTTTCTATCGTGTCATAAGTTTCAGCCTGCATTGTATCTGATATCAGATGGGCTGCTTCATCATAATTAACTGTTTCAGAAAGTTCATCATTAATAGCTGCATTATGCAGATCCAATTTCATAATAGCTGTAATATAAAAAAACTGTCCTCTATCTTTTTCTTCTTCCAAAACTCCATGATGTGCAAATATCTTTAAATTTTTTATGATGATTTGATCCATGCTTTTCTCCGGTATTTTTAATTAGACATATTATTTTTAGTATTCCATATATCTTTATATATTTATTTTACCTGATATCACTTTATTAATGATATTCATTATTTAATGTTGCATATCCTTTAATATTGCTCATTCTTTAATATTGCTCATTCTTTAATATTGCTCATTCTTTTATATTGTTTATTCCACACATATACTTATTTACTGACAGTATCTATTTTGCTAGTATTCCAATGTTTTATTTTTTTGGGCATCCGGCCAGTTACATTCTGCATTTGCCTTACACATGAAACAATTTCGTGATTTCTTATCTGCATAATATAATACAGCATCAAGGCTTCTATCCCCATGTATCGGACAATTACCATGATTTAAAATTGCATTTGTAATTTCTTTTATTTCATTTTTGTTAAATCCGGCATTTTCAAGAATTTTAGTAATATCTTTTATTCCTGCACTTCTATGGTTTTCTCCATTTTTTAATTGTTTTGACCGTCCGAGGTCATGCAGAATAGCTGCTGCATATATAACATCTTTTGGATATATTATTTTTTCTTCAAGACAGATAATATATGCAATTCTTGCCACATCACAAAGATGCGTCATCCCATGGCAGCAAAACTTTCGTTCCTTTTCTGAAGTTTCAATTTTCATAAGTTCATCTTTAAATAATTGTGAATTTAATATAATATCAATTCGTTTCATTACAAGCTCCAATATTATTTTTTTGATTTTCTCTTATTATGTCACCTATAAATGAAAGTGAACCACACGCAATTATTATCTCATTCCTGCCGGCTAATTCATATACCCGTTTAACCGCCCCGCTCACAGATGCAGAATACTCAGCTTCTACTTTTTTTTCAAGCAGACGCTCCGCAAGAATTTCACCAGAAAGTGCTCTCCCCGGACTAAATGGTGTAATAGTGACAGCATGTTTGATAAGAGGACTTAACAGATTGATCATTTTATCAACTTCTTTATCTGCAAGTACTCCAAGAAGGAATATAAATTTCCGGCCCGGAAAATAATCACAAAGTGAATCTTTTAAAACCATCCATGCATCTTCGTTGTGTGCACCATCAGCTATAAATAGCGGAGATTTATTCAGAACCATAAAACGCCCTGCCCATTTTGTATTATATAATCCTTTGATTATATTTTCATCTGAAATATATATCGGACTTACCCATTTTTGAGTTGCAAATGGAAGGTTCTTAAGAAGTTCAATTGCCGTAATTGCATTATCTATCTGATATTTTCCACCCATATTTATAGAATATTCAACTTCTCCATATTTAAATCTGCTTCCAAATGGACCTGTTGTTATATTGCAAAGTTTACTTTCATCAGCATAAATAACCTTTATATTATGTTCATTTTTAAACTGCTCAATTGCTTTACGCGCCTCTAAGCACACAGGATAAGAAAAAAGCATACCATTTTCACTTACAATTCCAAGTTTTTCATTTGTAATTTCATATATACTTTCTCCTAAAAATTTCATATGATCACGGCTTATAGATGCCATAATATTAACAGCAGACTCATCCAAAACATTTGTTGCATCAAGTCTGCCACCCATTCCACATTCTATAAGCATAATGTCACACCTTTGATTATAAAACCACAAAAACGCTGCTGCAGTCTCGATTTCAAATGACGTAGGATGAAATGTTCCTTCTTTATCCATTTCATTCACTTTTTTTATAACATCTGTCATTACATCTGCACATTGTCTTTCAGAAATAAACTGATGTTCTATCTGCATTTGTTCCCTGAAATCAAAAATAGCAGGTGAGATAAATCTTCCTGCCTTAAATCCGGCTTCTATCAGACATTGTTCTATGAAAGCCATTATGCTTCCTTTTCCGTTAGTTCCTGCGATATGTATCGCAGGAATCTTTTTTTCCGGATTTCCAAGTCTTTTTAAAAGTTCTTTTATATTATAAAGTCCCGGTACACTTCCAAGCTTATTTCTATCTTTTATATAATCAAGTACTTCCTGATATGTCATTCTGCCGCTCCGCTTTTTTTATTATTTTCAGGTACATAATGTTGAACCGGAATAGTTTTATCAGTAATCGGCAGAAGTTCATACCCTTCACTGCGAAGTGTATCAATAAGTCCAGGCAGTGCATCTACCGTAACCTTATGTGTTTCAAGATCATGAAGAAGTACTATTGAATCTCCTTTATTCTCTCTCACATAAGTCATAACATTCTGATTCAATTGTTCTGCATTTAGATTTTCACCGGTTGCATCTTCATTTGCGGCATTCCAGTCAAAATATATGTATCCCTTTTTATTTAAATATTCGATACACTTATCAATTGAAACTTTCGATACCTCATTTGAGCTGCCACCAGGAAAACGATAAAACTTTGTATCGACTCCAGTCATATCATAGATCATATCATGAATTCCATCCACATCATGCTCATAAGAAGTTATATTCTTATATATTTTTTTAAAATCATGTGTTACCGAATGCATGCCAATAGTATGACCTTCATTAACTATTCTGTTCATTTCATCGCTATATGAATAATCCGAAGCGACAACAAAAAAAGTAGCCTTTACATGTTTTTCTTTTAAAATATCTAAAATTTCATTTGTATAAGGTGAAGGTCCATCATCAAATGTAAGATAAACCTTTTTACCATTAAGTTTAACAGTGCAATCTGATTTACGCGCAGTTTCAGCCGTTCCATGTGCATCAGTCATAGTTGCAGCATCTGTTACTGATGCTTTTTCTTTCACTAATGATGTATTTATTTCCTTGCTTCTGACTTGTGGTGATGAAAGTCTCATCTGACTGGATGTGTCTTGTTCAAGTTTGTTTTGCACTTCCATTTTATCCGCATTTTCATTCCCTTTTGCCATATTGCACAAATATTCATAATTTTTGATATTTTCAGAAAATGTTTTTGCTTCACCTGGTGAAACCTGTTCCGAAATTATAGTGTCAATTTTCTTTTCAAGTTTGCTTACCTTATTCAAAAGAAATATTGACAATATGATAGGAAATGCTATCAGAAGAAAAATCACTATAAGAATTGCTTTTTTTATTCTGTTCACATTTTTTCGATTATCTTTTTCTTCCATCAAAGCCTCTTTACAAAATCTATATTTTGTAGTACAAATAATAAGATATACTATATACAGTTATAAAAAAAATCAGGTGCGGCATTTTTTTGTCGCACCTTTTATTATAATCTTTTTCAGTCAATTCAGTCAAGTTTTGATGAGTACAAATGCATCTGTTCATATATGTCGGCTGATATCTGACACACACAATTCTCCTGCACATAAAGTCACATGCAAAATATGGCTTATCTATTTATCAATATAAACCATATTCGGAAATTTATATTTTTTTATTTGTCTTTTTGTTATATTGCTTTATATCAAAATATTGTTGTTTCTTTGCTACCATTTTATCGTATTGGTCATACATTTTTTGTACACTGTTTTCCAACAGATAATAATGCATGCAATATGGAACAAGTAAAATCAGCAGCAATAAAATCAACGGAAGAATAACTATTACTTCATATGTCACATAAAAAAGTATGCAGATAACAGTACATATTGCAACAAGGCTGAATACAATAAGGTGCACAATTCTTTCATGCTGAAAGAACCTTATCTGCTCAATATGATTACTTATTGTTTCATCCCAATCTCTTTCAGATTTATCTGACAGAATTTCATCAATATAATTCAGGTAACTCAATATCCGATGTTTCATATTTTCTCACGCTGCTATAAACCATATTTTAAATGTCTATAAACAGATGTCCCCTTCCTTCAAATTATAATCCTGCAAATCATATATTAAAGTGCATCATCTCCATGTTCCCTTGTTCTGACACGAATAGCATCTTCTACCTGATAAACAAAAATCTTTCCGGCTCCAACTGAATCTGACGAAAGCACTTCCTCTAATGCATTCAATAACTGTTCATAGTTTTCGTCATTTGTTACGGTTTCTACTTTTATTTTAGGAAGAAGATTGATCATAATCTCACTTCCTCGATATGTTGATGTATATCCCTTCTGATTGCCATATCCCATTATATTTGATATCATCGCACCGGTAGCACCATTATCATCCAAAACCCTTTTTACCTTCTCAAGTTTTTCAGGTTTTACAATTATTTCAAGTTTTTTCATGATCATACCTGTCTTTCTTTAAATATAAAAATCGGATTTCATGTTATCACCAAAATAACTCATTTTCAATCTCTTCACATTCCCTATTAAATCCACATTAAACATGTCTGTTGTCTTACTTTGACTACTTTATTTTCATGACTCTATTTTGCTTTTCAAGTAATGCTTTGATATACTGTTCACTACTGTTTTATATAACTGTTGCTTTATATTATACATTTTGGAGGGAACATGACTGATAATTCAAATATACTTGATGAAAATGATCGTTTTTCAGATGATTCAAAGAAAAAACCCGGAGCAATTTCTAACATTTCAGAGCCAGAAAGTGATAAAAAATCAGACAAAGACAATTTTGAAAATTATTGCTATTTATGCAGAAGACCAGAATCTCAAGCAGGAAAGCTTTTCTCATTTGTAAATGGTTTTCACATTTGTCAGGATTGTCTTCAAAAAACATTTAATCAGCTGAATGATATGTCTCAAATCAACCTGACTCCTATTTCTTTTGATAACAATATGAATATTTTATCAGATTTAGACATTTCTAATAATCATCGTGTCAAGAAAAGAAAACTCATAAGAGCCTCCGCCCATGTTCCGGGAATCGTAATTACCGC
>CALMUC010000131.1 GCA_937872845.1 uncultured Lachnospiraceae bacterium
ACATGGTCCCAAAATGATTTAGAATCTTCTATCTTTAAATCATCAAATTGAATTTTATTAAGGCAGTTCATAAATCTTTCTTGTTTTTCGACTCCATTTACAGTTCTGCCCTCAGCTGTTATTTCTACTCTGCGATTAAGTATCTCTGAAATATCTTCACTGATTCTTTCACGATTTTGTTCCATTTCATAGTAACGCAGCCCATCAGGTTTCTCTTCATTTATACCATATGTGTAAATAAGTTTCAGTTTTGGAATATCTCCTGCCTCAACATTATACCCTTCATCCGGAACAAGATCTGTTTTTTCTGTATATTTTTTTGCTGGTCCCTTTAACTTTGGAAGAATCTTTACATTCCAATCCCTTGCAATCTGCATAAGATCATCATATGTTGCCGGATTCATAGATTCTTTCATATTTTTTACTATTTTATCGCTTATTTCTTTATTTGTTTTCTTCTCATCTATATCAGACACTGATTCCTGCTGATTACGAGATAAACCTTCTGATGAAATACTCAAACTGCCGGAAGAAATTGCTTTACTTATTTCATTTTTGCTTTTCTCCAGAGAATTTATCTTTTCCTTAAGATTCTCATTCTCATTTTCAAGTTTTCCAAGTCTTTCATAAACAGCCTCATAAGATGTCTCTGTCTCAGGATGCATAAGTGATATAAGTGCCATCTCAAGCGTAATTCTTTTGATAGTTGAAAATCGTATATCGTGAGAAAGCTTTTCCATATGATTCATGAAACGCGTGAGAGTTTCTGTACTCACCTCGTTTCCAAGCTTAACAATTTCTCCAGCATCTTCCCGTGTAAGATCAAGTTCCTCTGCCATATCAGGTACATACTTCAAAAAATACATATTACGCAGAAACCACACAAAATCATCTGTAAATTTTGTAAGTTCCTTTCCTTTCCACACTGCATCATTGACAATATTCAGGACTTCCTCACCATTCTCATCACAAATAGCTTTCATCAGTTTTACATAAACATCTATCTCTACTGCTCCAACAGTTGCGAGTACACTTTCAAATGTAAGCTTTTCGCTCAGCTGCGTAGAAATACACTGATCAAGAATCGAAAGGGCATCTCTCATAGAACCATCTGCAGCCCTTGCAATATAACGAAGTGCGTCACAGTCAGCATCTACGCCTTCACGCTCAGTAAGTTCAGACAATCGTGCCGTAATCGTTTCCACTGAAATTCTGTGAAAATCATATCTCTGACATCTGGACTGAATTGTAGCCGGCACTTTCTGGTCATCCGTTGTTGCAAGAATAAAGATAACATGGTCTGGAGGTTCCTCTAGCGTCTTTAACAATGCATTAAAAGCCTGTGTTGTCAGCATATGAACTTCATCAATAATATAAACCAGATATTTCCCTGCAGTCGGTGAATACTGAACTGACTCAGTAATCTGCCTTATATTATCAACACTGTTATTGGAAGCTGCATCTATTTCAATAATTTCTGTTGATCTTCCATTTGATACCGCCCTGCAACTATCACATTTACCGCATGGATTTCCATCTGACGGATTGTCACAATTCACAGCCTTCGCCAGAAGTTTTGCAAGTGTTGTCTTACCTGTTCCACGGGTTCCGCAAAATAAATAAGCGTGCCCCACATGATCATGCAGAACCTGATTGCGAAGTGCCTGTACAATATGATCCTGCCCTTTTACTTCTTCAAATGTATCAGGCCGGAATTTTCTATATAATGCCACATAAGACATATCAAAACTCTCCACTTAAATCTCATTTCAAAAAAATCATACGCCCTATTATAAATTAAATTTCATCCAATCGCAATTAGAACTGAAAATCTGTTGAAATGTATTATAATGATTTTACTTTTAGGACTTTTTATCACAACATACTGGCCGTCTGTATATCCCCTCTTTCATTGACGCACGTTTTTTCAAATGCTATAATTTTATTGGTCTGTCAAAGACGTGGGAGGACATAAATTATGCCAAAAAAAATCAAAAATTTTCTGTCTGAGCAGAAAACTCTTGAAGACAAGATTTTCTATATTGTAACAATTGTAGGAACTATTGTTACTCTGCTTTCTACTTTTGTAACAGCATTTGAGCATCTGGCTCCATTTTCATTATTCACTACCATTATTGCTGCAATTTTTATGATGATTCTGCTGTATGTGGCAATTGTCCTTAAGAAGCCGGGACCATGTCGTATTATTCTTTGTTATTTTCTGAATATAATTGTTATTCCTATAAATTTTTTTGCTTGTGGCGGAATGAATTCCGGAATGCCTCTTTATCTGCTTGCAGCACTTTTTCTTATTATCCCCACACTTTCGGGGAAATCAAGAATAATCACTTTTATCATTTCACTTATATGTGACAGTATTATGATTGTTATTTCTTACTTTATGCTTGATTCAACTCCTAATCTGCCTCACATTTCTACTGCACTTCTCACTAAACTCACAGAAAAATCTCAAACAATTGATGTTGCTTTCTCTCTGATTCTGACATCTGCATTTGTTTATTTTGTAACAAGCAGTATGATGAATGCTTATCAAAAAGAACGCCGTTCAAATCAGGAACTTGTAAAACGTCTTGAAGAATATTCTCTAAAAGACGACCTTACAAAACTTTATAATCGTCGTTTTCTTTTCAGTCATATGGAAAATATCGATATTTTCAATAAACATTTTTATATTGCTATGTATGATCTTGATTTCTTTAAAAAATTAAATGATAGTTATGGTCACCTTTTTGGTGATCGTGCACTTAAAGTTATTTCAAAAAAACTGATGGCAGGTCTTGATTTTGATAAAAAAGAAATTGCAGCACGTTATGGCGGTGAAGAATTCATAGTTATATTTCAGGCCGATAATAATGATGATGCATATAAAAGATGTGACGAAGTAAGAAAAATCATTTCTGAACTTACATGGGATGAAATGGATCATTCAATTACAATAAGCGGTGGAATCATTCACTGTTCTGATTTTACAGATATAAATCCCATGCTGTCACGTGTTGATACACTGCTTTACAAAGCAAAAAATGAAGGACGCAATCGTATAGCAACAGATTTCTAAAATATATATTTTGAAAGGAATTTATATCTATGGAAAAAAATGAAACAAATTGCATTATTAAAAATATCAATAAAGTAAATGAGTCTGATTTAACTGAAAGTTCCGACTTGCCTGCAGCTTCAAATTTATCTGAAACTTCTGATTCTGCTGAATCTTCTGATCTATCTGATTTAGAAAATCCTGTGATTGTAACAGCAAAGAAAACTCTGGATGTCTACAGCAGGTCATTTATATTTGTTCCCGTTTGCATAATCATTACTATACTGGCCATAATATTGGGACATATGAGTTTTACCGTCTCTGGAATTCCAAATTTTACATGGCTTCGTTACACATATATAATAATCGGAATTATACTTATAATTTTTTCAGTAAAACTTTATATTGATGCAGTTTCTGTATCAAAAATCCGTGATATGGTGCGCAGCGGAAAGCTTGTAACAACCGGAATTTATCACTATGTTCGAAATCCCGAATATTCTGCTGTACTCTTCTTTTCAACAGGTGCACTGTTTATTTCTGGAAATGTATATATGTATTTACTTCCAATTATATTGTGGGCGTTTATGATTATTCTTGTTAAGAAAACCGAAGAAGTGTGGCTTTATAATATGTTTGGTGAAAAATACAGTACTTATCGCCGCACAACAAATAGCTGGTTTCCCACAAAACCAGTTGAAAAAATCGATTAATATCAAGTTTCAGATAAGTTCAGCTTCTTCAGCTGTTTTCTCAGATAAGAAACCAAATCCAAGTGCATTAGGTCCTGTATGTGTTCCTATTGTATGATTAATTTCCACTATTTTCTCAATCGGATGTCCAATTCCAAGTTCTTTTCCCACTCGTTCAGCAAGTTCAACTCCTGATTCATAATTATTTGTGTGAACTACACAAAAATATTCCGGATCAGGATTCATTTTTTTCATCATGTCTATTAATTCTTCAACAGCTCTTTTCCTTGTGCGTTTTTTACGGATTGCTACTATTTCCCCATCTGTAAGATACAATATAGGTTTAATATCCAGCATGGTTCCGACTTTTCCGCTAAATGAAGAAAGCCTCCCACCCCTTACAAGGTACTGGAGGTCATCCACGACAAACATAGCCTGAAAATATTTCTTCTTTTTTTCCACACAGTCTCTTATTTCTTCCATTGAGCACCCTGATTTTTGCATATTTCTTGCCATATGCAGCATAAGTCCGGCACCTGCAGAGGCATTAAGCGAATCAATTACAATTATCTTCCTTTCCCGATATTTTTCCAGTAAATCTCTTGCCACAATACATGCCGTATTATAGCTTCCTGAAAGTCTTGATGAGAATATAACGCAAAAGATGTCATTTCCCTTGCTTAATTCAATTTCAAAAAGTTCAGTAACCCTGGCAGGATTGCACCCTACAGACAAAGATTGTTCCCCTGCCGAAAGCCTTTGATAAAACAATTCAGATTCCATATTAATCTCATCGCCATAAATTATTCCATCACTAAAGTGATAATACTGCGGGAGAATAACTATTCCTTCCGTTTTTGCATATTCCGGGTCAACATCTGTATTCACATCTGTCATAATTGTAAATTTGTTCACCATTCTTCTCCTGATTCGATAAAACATCACACATTTTTTCTAATATAGCAAATAATCAATTCAAAATCATCTCAATTTTCTTAACTATATTTTGCATAAAAAATACCGGCCCCCATTTGTTAGATTTTAATATGTATCCCATTTTCTGGTGTTGTTCCCTAAAAGTTGGTACATATCATTTTATATCTACATGTGGTGGTCGGCACAAAAATGTCTGATTTCTCTGAATTACAATAACAATTAATAGAACAAATCGCACGTTGAAATCCTCAATATACAATTTCATGATTAATTTTATAACTAATTTGATGTTTCATCTATATCCTGATGTCCAGGAAAATCATTTATGAATTTACGTCTAAGTTCTTCAATAGGTATTGGTTCACTAAACAGATAGCCTTGAACATAATCTGTTCCTATTGACTGAAGAAATTTAAACTGTTCTTCTGTTTCAACACCTTCAACAAGAGATTTCATTCCAAGTTCCGGAACTAATTCAATAATAGATTTTAATATAATAGGTGTCTGCGGATTTTTGCCAAACGTCCTCATAAATCTCATATCAACCTTCAATACGTCAAAATCAAAATCCTGCAGAGTATTAAATGACGAATAACCACTGCCAAAATCATCCAACCAGACTTCAAATCCAAGTCCTTTTAATTCCTCAACCCGTCTCATCAGTTCATCATAATCTTCAGCAAGTGCACTTTCTGTTATTTCAAAATTAATCATATTTCTCGGAACTTTAAATGCATCAAGACTGTTTTTTACAGTTTCCACAATATCTGTAAGCATAAAATCAAGCCTGGATAAATTTACAGATACCGGCATTCCTTCTTCACCGCCATTTCTTATCTTTATATAATCCTTACACACCTTTTCAACAACATATTCATCAACTTTATAAATCAAATGTGATTCCTCCAGAACAGGAATAAAATCAACAGGTGAAAGCAAACCATGTGTAGGATCTTTCCATCTTGCAAGTGCTTCTAGTTCTATCAGCTTACCAGTTTTTACATTGACTATAGGCTGATAATACACTTTCAGATACTCATTTTGAACAGCCTCATCTATGTGGCTTATTACATATTGACGAAGTTTATTTTTATCCTCCATTTTCAGATTATAAAATCGATAATTATTTTTATATTCACGCTTGACACTATCACATGCCATCTTTGCTTTATCGCATGCAGCTTCTATACTTCCGCCTTCATACTCATATATTCCTGCAACAATTCTCATATTTACTTTATGAAAGTATGGGCTTACATCTCGTACTATGTGTTTTAAATGATCCTCTACATCATCAAGATATGTCATTATAACAAAGTGATCTTCTGAAAATCGGGAAATAAGCCTGTCAGCAAATTCTTCCCTTATGATATTTGCAATATCACGAAGCAGTTCATCGCCACGCATAAAACCATATTCTTCATTAAAACCCTTAAAATTTTCAATATTAAGATAAACGAATACTGTCTTTTTACCAACATTCACAGTATTTTCAAGCATTTCCATACCTTTTACACGGAAATACTGCATATTCGGAAGTTGCGTCAACTCATCAAGAGCTCCTTTATTCATTATCTGACCAACTTCAGACAAAATGTCAGTCTGTTTTTTACGGCTATTCTCATATTTAAATCCTGATGTGTTCCCTGATCCGCTATTTTGTGCTCCAAGCAGCCAGATGTCGGCTTGTCTCAGCATCTCATGAAAATCCACTTCATATCTGGCCTGTCCATAAACATATCCACAACTGCAGGATGGATGAAGATTCTTACCTTTTATCGTAAAGTTTGCGAAACTGTTTCTTACATTTTCAAGCAACATAAGAAAATCTTTTTCATCTCTGTTTCTTAAAACAACAAGAACCTCATTTGATTCATAATGATAACAATTTGCATTGTCAAATATTTTTGAAACATCCCGTGCAAAAATTTTACTGATTTCCTCACCAACATTATGCCCATACATATCATTAAAAAACTTGAACGAATCCATACTTATAAGTGCAACAACTATCGGCACATCAAGATATTTTCCTTCCTCTTTTGTAAGAGCATAGCGGTTTTTCAGCCGTGTAATAACATCATGTTCAGCTCTGAAATTCGATTTTACAGAATCCTTAACTCCATCCAGCCTTTCGGCAAGCACAAATATATTTATACAAATTGCGCCAAGCCAGAAAACGAGAACATGCTGAAGATCCGCCATAAAAATCTTATTTGTCTTGACAGAGAAATCTAATATAAGAAATAAAAGCATCCATCCTGTAATAACCAGACAATGCCAGATTGCATTATCAAGGATAAAAACAGGAATTGCTATCATAAGCATCAGAAATGTAATAGCCGGATTATTCTTATCCCATACAGTTCCCATCAATATACCGACTGTCATTATTGGTATCTGCGCAGCATAAAGAAGAACAGCCCCATTATTGAATCCTTTTTTGGGGGCAATTTTCGCAGCAATAGAACTCAAAATAAAAAAAACAAAAATAAAGGTACTATGCATAAGCGTTACTGTATGACGGATATCAAACTGGACTATAAAATTTATCAGCGAAAGAAATGTTCCCATAAAAAGGTATGTTTTCAGGGCTATAAGATTTCTTTCATTTATTTCATTTTTACAAAGTTTGTACCGTCTGGCACTAAACTTCCGAAAAAATCCAAACATATATCTACCCCATTCAATAAGTCAGCAAAACCACTTTTTCTTCTCTCTCGAAAATATAATTTATGACCTTTTATGTCATAATAAAAAACAGATTTTTATATTTAAAAATATCCGGCCCCCATATACGTGGTGGTGCCGGATATTTTTACCTTTACTGATCAGATACCATATCTTTTTTCAATGCTTCCATTTTTATTTCTGCGTCTTCAAGGGAATTGCCCTTTACACCAAAATAGAACTTAATCTTTGGTTCTGTTCCTGAAGGTCTCACACAACACCACGCATTATTTTCAAGTTCATAATAAAGAACATTTGAAGATGGAAGCCCAGTTTTCCCTTTTTCACCTGTCAGACAGTTTACCTTCTCATCAAGTTTATAGTCTCTTCTCTCAATAACCTTGTTACCACCAAGTGTCTTTGGCGGATTACTACGAAAATCATCAAGGATTTTCTGAATTTCAGCTGCACCATCAATTCCTTTAAGAGTTTTTGTTGCCTGACCTTCCTTATAATATCCATACTTTTCATAAAGATCCAGCATTGCATCCCATAATGTCTTACCCTGCTTCTTATAAAATGCAGCAACTTCACAAAGCATCATGACTGCAACAATAGAATCTTTATCTCTGGCATAAGTTCCTGCAAGACATCCATAACTTTCCTCAAGTCCAAATACATAATTATGGTTACCATTTTTTTCAAAAAGTTTAATCTGTTCTCCTATATATTTAAATCCTGTAAGAACTTCAATAATATCAACGTCATAATTTTTTGCAATTGCTTTTGCCATATCCGTAGTTACAATCGTTTCTACAAGAGCTGGTTTCTCAGGCATTGTTCCCGTTGCAGCACGTTCCCTTAAAATATATTCAGCAATAAGCATTCCAGACATATTTCCTGTAAAACTTACATACTTTCCCGTTTTGGAGTCCTTACAATAAACACCAAGCCTATCTGCATCCGGATCTGTTGCAAGAACAAGATCTGCATCAACTTCTGCTGCCATTTTCAAAGCAAGTTCCCAAGCCTTAGAATCCTCAGGATTCGGATATGCAACTGTCGGGAATGAACCATCAGGTATTTTCTGCTGTGGTTCAATATACACCTGAGTAAATCCCAGTTCACGAAGAACACGTCTTACCGGAACATTGCCGGTTCCATGAAGTGGTGTATATACAATTTTCATATCCTTTGCCATTTCCGGAATTATTTCAGGGTGAATGCTCTGTTTTTTTACTTCAGCTATATAATCATCATCAAAATCTGTTCCTATAACCTTATAAAGTCCAATCGATCTTGCATCATCTTCATCCATCGTCCTGCATGATGAAAAATCAGTGATTTTTGCAACTTCTGCCATGATTCCTGTATCATGAGGCGGAGTTATCTGTGCTCCGTCTTCCCAATATACTTTATAACCATTATATTCTGGCGGATTATGTGAAGCCGTCACAACAATACCGGCAATGCATCCCAATTTTCTTACCGCATATGAAAGTTCCGGAGTCGGACGAAGTGATTCAAAAAGATATGTTGTTATACCATTGGCATTAAGAGTACGTGCTGCTTCTGATGAAAATTCAGGAGACATAATTCTGGAATCATGTGCAATAACAACTCCACGTTTTTTCCCTTCTTCACCCTGCTTCAAAATATAATTTGCAAGTCCCTGTGTTGCCTGACGAACAGTATAGATATTCATGCGGTTTGTTCCTGCACCACGAACTCCTCTTAATCCACCTGTTCCAAATTCAAGCACCTTATAGAAACGATCCTCTATTTCCTCTTTATCATTGGCAAGAGCCGCTAGCTCGTCTCTTGTATCATTGTCAAAATATGGATCATTAAGCCATTTCTCGTATTCATTCATGTAGTCCATATAAATTTCCTCCTGAAAGTAAAAATTTTTATAAATAAAAAAACTATTATTAATTAAAAGCATCTATGCCACATTGTTTAATATGAATCATTATTTATATCATAAAATAATGATTTAAAAGCAGCATACAATTATATTATAACACAAACGCAATATAACATTGCATAACATAATTGTTATAATTATATCATTGTTTTCATGTGTGTTTCTACATTTTTATTGACAAATTCATCAACTTTCTTATTAATATATTTATCCTATAAAACAATCACTTATTTTGACACAAAATTAAAAATGGCTATAATGGTGAAAGACTTATGAATCAAAGAGGAGATTAAAATGAAAAAAATTGTACTGACAGGCGGCGGAACTGCCGGCCATGTCCAGCCTAATATTGCTCTGATACCACGCCTCAAAGAACTTGGTTATGACATTCATTATGTAGGTTCCTATACAGGTATAGAAAAAAAGCTCATTACTGATATTGGAATTCCTTATTATCCAATTTCAACCGGAAAGCTCCGCAGATATTTTGACTGGAAAAACTTTTCCGACCCTTTTCGGGTAATAAAAGGTTTTTCCCAATCCAAGAAACTTTTAAAGGAGTTAAAACCTGATGTTGTTTTCTCAGAGGGTGGATTTGTAGGTGTACCTGTTGTTTATGCAGCAAGTCATTGGCATATACCTGTAATCATACATGAATCCGGAATAACTCCAGGACTTGCAAATAAGCTCTCTCTTTCCAAAGCAACCCGTGTTTGCTGTAATTTCCCCGAAACTCAAAAACTTTTCCCTGATGGTCACGCCGTAGTCACTGGAAATCCTATTCGTCAGGAACTTTTTGACGGTAACGCAGAAAATGCATTTAAATATTGCGGATTTACAAAACACCGTCCTACAATTTTAGTTGTCGGCGGAAGTTCCGGTGCTGCAAAAGTAAATCAGATTGTATGGGATTCCTTAAACAAAATGCTTGAAACATACAATGTGATTCATCTTACAGGAAAGGGAAAATCAAATCCAAAGTTCAACGGTCTCTCAGGATACTCTCAATTTGAATATATAAAGGAAGAACTTCCAGATATGTTTGCACTTGCCGATGTTGTCATTTCACGTGCCGGTGCTAATGCAATCTGTGAACTGCTTGCACTGCACAAGCCAAATATCCTTATACCGCTCTCATCAAAAGTAGGCCGCGGTGATCAGGAAGCGCATGCTGCATCATTTGAAAAATCCGGATACAGTAAAGTCATCCTTGAAGAATCTTTATCCGTTGATACATTTTTAGATGCTATAAATGATGTTATGGAAAATAAATATACATACATCACCGCTATGTCTAAAGATAAAGAAAAAGATTCCATTACACTGACATCTGAACTTATTGAAGAAGTAATCAAAGAAAACTCAAAAAAATAATAATCCGGACATATAGAAAATATTTGGGTGCTCCCACGGTTAAAACCGTAGGAGCACCCAAATATTTTAATTTTACAAATAGAAATATAATATCATCAAAAATCAGATCAATAAAAAAAGCTCTGGCATCGCCAGAGCTTTTTTATCAAAATAATTAATTCGCACTTATATTTGAGCACATACTGTCAAGTGTTCCCTGAAAATAAATATCCTCATTGTTAGTCTTGACACCCTCATGAAAGGTTGTCTCTTCTACAATTACAGATGCAAACTTTACAGCTGTAACTTTCCCCTTTGTCATCGTTACATTAAAATTCAGTGTAACAGGTACATTTGTATATGTGTTTGTTGAATCTGTCTGAATGGCATCTGTCATAGAAATTGTGGCTTTATAGCCGTGAGCTTCCAGTACCATCGTACCTGTTCCTGTATCCTTATTTATGCTTGAGTTTTTAACAACCCACGCCGGATTTGCCGTAGCACTTGTCATCATTTTATCAAAAGTGACTCCCTTATGTCCGGGAACATCCGCCTTCTTTAGTGTGCTGACTGCTTCTTTATCATATTTATTAGTCATGCTCTGAAACGTTTCTGTAAGCGGATTCTTATACTGTCCCGGAAGAATCATATAAATACCCGTTCCTAATGCTGCTACGATAAAAATTGCCAAAACCAAACGAACTATTTTATTTCCCATAGTTATACTCCCTCCGACTGTGATACAACTATATTTAATCAAGGTACTCTATAAATAATTAAATTTACAGTGTTCCTTTATTTTATATTTATTTTCTTGAAATATCACATTTATTACAATATACATTTGTTATCTATTGTTAAAATAATTCTTTTTCCAGCTGTGACAAATAATTTTCAATCAAACTCATACGTTTCATATATTCCGCACGTCCTGCATCAGTCTTACATCTGCGAACCTTCGGTTTATTTCTGCGATAAAAATCCTTAATCCGATAATATGCCTTCTTATAACTTGCTTCATCTTCCATAGCTGCAGCCATACAGTCCCACATAATGCCAACAGCCCCAACTTCATCCAGAAGATCAGCATCCATAACAATACTGCATTCCAGAGAAAGCTTCCTCTCTGTATCCTTATCCGTATGCAGCAGGATAATCTCTCCAACTTTTGTAATTGTCTCTTGACTTATTCCTATACTATCCAGATACTCGACCGCAATTTCAGCGCTAACCTCATTATGAGGGCGCTCTGCATCCCATCCGACATCATGTAAAAGAGCTGCAAGAACAATCACATCAAGATTCCCGCCAAGTTTTGCTTGAAGACGAATCGCCCATCTGTACACACGCATCGTATGTTCAAACCGATTCCTAAATGGATATAAAGTCGGTCTGCCATTTTCAGAAGTCTTTTTCCGGGCAAATTCAATTACTTCTGCGTAATCCATATTTTAACATTTACCCCTTAACACTCATAGTCAACAGAGGAAAAACGGGCATAGTACACCCTTTAATGCTCTATCTTATCTATAGTAGCACTTTCCATTTAATTTTGCCACAACTAAATTTAACTGCTATGACATACTAATAAACACGAATATTATTATATCGTTACCATTCTGTGAAAACAAGGAGATTTTTGAACATAAGCGCAGCAAATCTCATGAAAAGTAAATAACTATTTGCCATATTTTCTTACGAAAGCTGTACTTATCCAATATCCTGTCAACATACCAATTGTATTATTAAAAATATCATTAATTTCAAATAGTCCCAGTTTAAATATCAGCTGTGTCAGCTCAAAATTCATTCCCTCACAAAAAAAACGTGCCGACATGACTGGTCTGACTCGTCGTGCCTCTGCCCGGATATGTAACGTGCATCTTTATTTATAATTCCCATAATTCGCTCAATAATAAGCGTGATATTAAGTATTGATAAATAAACCGTGATACTTGGTCGATCCAGACATATTGCCTGTGCAACTTGTCCGGTATAGAAATTTCCTGAATTTTCTATAGAATCAGCTGAATTGATTTGAATCCTACATTTTTTCATGACATTTCCCCACATTTATATATCATATATATCAACAAAGTCGTCCCATCCGACTTTTTAATCCACGCGATTTTCTTCGCTACGCTTTGCCCGGCGTTACCTCAGCAGTTAACTCAGCCCAGGCTGCCTCGCGGCGCACAAGAGGTTCTGCTTAGTGCTGCTTTGTTCCCAACCTGACACAGTTCACAGATTCCTGTCGCGCAAGACCCAGACATCAACATCACTTACTAAGGGCAGCCCGAACAAAAACATCTCTAAGAAAATCATCACCCCTGCTAGAGCGGATTGCAGGTACAGGGCACCGCTATCTCCCCGGCTGCGTGGAAATGTTATAAACCATTTTCAGCTCTATAATTATAACAACTACTTTTCCTTTAGTCAACATATGCTGATTTTGCCTGTACTATATTATCAGATTTTAACTTCACTTCATACTTTATTTCACCTGTAAAATACTTTTATTTCCACTTTTATTTTTCTCAATACGAAGTTCAGCAAAAAAGTTTTTTAATAAGATGGAAGACTCATTTTCCAGAACACCCTTTTTTATCTTTACCTGATGATTGAATTTCTTCTCATCTAAAATGTTTATTACAGAGCCCGCAGAGCCTGCTTTGGGATTCATGCTGCCGATGACGACTTCCGGTATTCTTGCCTGAACTATTGCTCCCGCACACATCGGACATGGTTCAAGTGTCACATACATTATACAGCCATCAAGTCTCCAGTCCTGAAGGACTTTTGTTGCTTTTCTAATTGCTATTATTTCAGCATGAGCAAGGGTTGTATGGTCTTTATTCCTTCTGTTATATCCTTGCGAAATTATTTCTCCATCTTTTACAATCACACAGCCAATCGGAACATCTTTATTCTTATATGCTTTCTTTGCAAGACTGAGGGCTTTCCTCATATAAAATTCATCATTTTTTTGTATTTCTTTTTCCATTTTTCCTTTATTTATTTCCTTTTATTTTGGAATTTCATTTCATATTCCTGACTTTTTTCATCCAGAAGTTTTATCCCGTCATTAATAAGTTCATCTGTAAGTATGGCATATTCAGAAAGTCCCATGGCTTCTCCTCTGATTGTCATTGAAAGTCCTGCCTTTTGGATTGCTCTTTCTATTTTTTCCTTCTCTATCATACCTCCGATGACCGGAAATCCGCTGAAATTTTTGACTGCATTAACCAGTGTTTTTCTCCTTTGATTAAATGCTGCACGTATAATACTGAACATGAGGTTCTCACTCTTAGACTGAACGGCAGGTTTTTCTCTTCTTGTAAGTCTTATAACTGCTGAGCCGACATTAGGTCTCGGCATAAAACAATTAGGCGGCACATTGGCTGCTATGTATGGTTCTGAATAGTATTGAACCGCAAGAGACAGTGCTCCATAATCTTTGGTTCCTGGCACTGCTCTCATTCTCTCTGCCACTTCTTTCTGTACCATAACCGTAATTGACTGTGCATTTATTCTATTTTCAAGTAACTGCATGATTATCGGCGTAGTTATATAGTATGGCAAATTTGCAACGCATTTAAATGATTTTCCATGAAAAATACCGTCTATGTCAGTCTTTAATATATCCTGATTTATTACTGTCACATTTTTATATTGCGCAAGTGTTTCATTAAGTATCGGAATCAGATTTTTGTCTATCTCAACAGCAGTTACACTTCCTGCCGCCTCTGAAAGATATTGCGTAAGAGTCCCGATTCCAGGTCCTATCTCAAGTACATCATCATCCGGTCCTATATCCGCCGCACTTATTATCCTCTCAATCACATGCCCGTCTATCAGAAAGTTCTGTCCGAAATTTTTTCTGAACGTAAATGAATTTTTCTGGATTACCTCTATTGTTTTTCTGGGATTACTGAGTTTTTCTGCATCCGGGATCTTGTTTTCAGTTTTCTTTTCTGCTGATTCTTCTGCCATTTTGTTTTTCCATTCATTTGATATTTGTCTCTTTTTACCTTAGTTTATATTATACAGTTTTTTTGCATTCTGAAATGTTGTCTCTGCCACTTCATCTTCCGAAATTCCCTTTATTTCTGCAATTTTCTTCACAACATATATCAGATTTCCTGAGTCATTTCTGCTGCCTCTTTTAGGTTCAGGTGCAAGGTATGGTCCATCTGTTTCAAGTACAATATTTTGCAGTGAAATATTTTCCACAACATTTTTCAGTTTTTTTGAATTTTTAAATGTTACAACGCCGCCTACTCCAAAATAAAATCCCATTTTCAATAAAATTTTAGCCGTTTCCCATGTGTAGGAATAGCAGTGCATAACCCCTCCTGTTTCGTCTGCTTTTTCTTCATGCATAAGTTTTATCGTATCTTCTGCTGCATCCCTTGAATGTATTACAATCGGAAGTCCAAGTTCCCGTGCTATATTAATCTGCTCGCGGAATATATGCTGCTGCACATTTTTTGAAGGACCGTCTTCATAATGATAATCAAGTCCTATTTCACCGATTGCAACAATTTTTTTATTTTCCTTTGCCATCTGGCGAATTTTTTCCAGATCCTCTTTTGTTGTATTTCCACATTCTTCTGGAATTATTCCTACCGCGCCATACATAAATTCATATTTCTTTGTAAGGTTTACGGTGTTTTCTGATGTTTCAACATTACAGCCTATGTTTGTTACATTTTTCACTGATTTGTTCTTGAGGTTGCAGAGAACATCATCCCTGTCTGCATCAAATGCTTTATCATCATAATGTACATGTGTATCAAAAATTTTCATATAATAATTCTTGCTCATTTCTTATAGATTCACTATAATTAGATTGTATATGCCTTGGCATTAACATGTTATAGTCTTGTATGTTACATAAAATCTGCATTACGCGGCATGGTGCCAGTAATATAATAACACAAAGAAAGAGCCCCGCCAAAGAATTATTTGCGTGGCAGAAAAGGAGACTCCATATGATATCACAATTCTATAAGGAAATGACTGGAAAAGAATCTGTAATCCGCCAATTTTTTGATTTCAGCAGGAAGCGTGCTGTAGAACTTGGAGCTGACAGTGTTTACAATTTCTCAATCGGCAACCCTTCTGTTCCGGTGCCTCAGGATTTTACTGAGGAATTAATTAATATCGTAAATACACGTGAGCCCGTTGCTCTTCATGGATATAGTCCGACACTTGGGCAGAATTCGACCAGAGAAGCAATTGCCGTTTCTCTAAACCGTCGTTTTGACATGAACTATGAAGCAAAACATATTTTTCCTACTTCAGGTGCTGCCGGTGCTATTGCTCATGCTGTAAGGTGCGTTGCAGGAAATGATGATACCGTTCTTACATTTGCGCCATATTTTCCTGAATATGTGCCTTATGTCGAAGGAAGCGGTGCAAGCCTTCGTGTAGTTCCTGCAGATACAGAAACTTTTCAGATTAACTTCACTGAATTTGAAAAGATGATGACTCCTTCAGTTGCTGCGGTTATTATTAATTCCCCTAACAATCCATCCGGAATTGTATATACAACAGAAACTGTCAAACATCTTGCTGATATACTTCTTCAAAAAGAAAAAGATTTCGGACATGAAATATTTCTTATAACAGATGAGCCTTACCGTGAAATAGTTTTTAAGGGTGTTGATCATCCTTTTGTTTCAAAATTTTATGATAATTCAATATGCTGTTACAGTTTCAGCAAATCAATTTCTATTCCCGGCGAACGTATAGGATATGCTGCTGTAAATCCCAAAGCAAAAGATGCTGAATATCTTGTTCCTATGATGGGGCAGATATCCCGTTTCACAGGTCACAACTGCCCTACAGCTCTTATGCAGTTTGCTGTTGAAAAAGTTCTTGATGAAACATCAGATCTTTCAGTTTATGAGACAAATGCAAACATCCTTTATGAAGCTCTTATAAATATAGGTTATCACTGTGTACGTCCTATGGGTACATTTTATATGTTCCCTGAATCACCAACGGCCGATGCAAATGAGTTCTGCTGGAAGGCTGCAAAGGAACTCGGGCTCATTACTGTTCCGGGAGATTCTTTTGCATGTCCTGGACATTTCAGAATATCTTACTGTGTACCAACTGAGCTTGTTAAAAAGGCAATTCCGTTGTTTGAGAAAGCTTATCACTTTTACAAATAATTTTTAATCTGGAGGAATACATCAATGGAACAAAATGAAGATGTGGAGAATAAGCCTAAAAGATATGCCGGCATCCTTCTTCATCCGACATCTTTCCCTAACCACTACGGAATCGGAGACCTTGGTCAAAGTGCTTATGATTTTGTAGATTTTTTAGCAAAATCCGGAATGACAGCCTGGCAGGTTCTGCCGCTTGGTCATACCGGATTTGGCGATTCACCTTACCAGCCCTTTTCATCATTCGCCGGGCAGCCACTTATAATCAGTGTTGACCATTTAAAAGAGCTTGGTCTGCTTATTGACAGTGATTTTTCCAATATGCCTCAATGGAATCCCGAAAGTATAAGCTATGGTGACATCATAAAATTTAAAACAGACCTTCTCCATACTGCTTATGAACGTTTTTCTGATGGTACTTTCAAAGATTATTTTTCAGCAGACAAGAAGTTGATAGAAGATTTTTCAACTTTCAAAAAAGAAAGCAGCTGGCTTAATGACTATGCTCTTTTCATGGCTGGCAAAGATTTTCACGAAGGAGCACCATGGTACCTTTGGGAGGATTCATTAAAAAATCCATCTGCCTCTCAAAGAAAAAAATGGGAAGAAGATCTTTCTCATGAAATGGGTTACTATCAATTTATTCAATTCCTGTTTTACAATGAATGGACATCTCTTAAAAAATATGCAAATGAGAAAGGTATAAGTATAATAGGAGATATTCCTATTTTTGTTGCCTGGGACAGTGTCGATGTCTGGATGCACAAAAACCTTTTCATGCTTGACGAAAAAGGATATCCAACTGATGTTGCCGGTGTTCCACCTGATTACTTTTCTGCAACAGGTCAATTATGGGGCAACCCGCTTTACAATTGGCCTGAACATACAAAAACAGGATATGAATGGTGGTTTGAAAGAATTCGTCATCAGCTCGAACTTACAGATTTCCTGCGCATCGACCATTTCCGCGGTTTTGATAAATTCTGGGCAATTCCATTTGGCGATACAACAGCTGAAAACGGCCGATGGATAACGGCTCCGGGAGACAGTTTCTTCACTATGATGGAGGCAACTTTTGGATATCATATGCCTATTATTGCAGAAGATCTTGGTGAGATTGACAGAAGTGTTGTTGAGCTTCGTGATAAATTCGGTTTTCCTGGCATGAAGGTTATGCAATTTGCCTTTGAAAACCCTGAAGAAAACAATTTCCTCCCTCATAATCATGTCAGGAACTGTGTCTGCTATACCGGAACACATGACAATGATACAACCCTTGGCTGGTACAAGAACTGCTATGAAGCATCCCGTGATAAATTACGTCGATATTACAGCACAGATGGCAACGATATATGCTGGGTTATGATAAGGACATCTTTTGGTTCAGTTGCCAATATGGCTATCGTTCCTATGCAGGATATACTTGAACTTGATTCATGGGCCCGTATGAACAAACCAGGTACAGGTGAAGGCAACTGGACATGGCGTTATAAAGCTGAAGTCCTTACTGATCAACTTGCTGCTCGTCTTTTTGAAACTGCAAAGATGTATGGAAGATAAGATTATACTTTTTACAATGAAGGAAGGAGTACTATATGCTTAAATTTCTGCTTGCCGGACTGTATGCTGTCATTTCTATAATTTTATGCATACCGCGGCACTGGCACTTTGCTTCTCTTGCAAAAAAAAATAAAAATAAGTCATGGATTGAATCCGGGCATTTTGTAAGGAGTTTTTTCAAAGGACTTCTTTTTATATGCGGAACCAAAATTGAAGTAAATGATCTTGATAATATTCCTGATGAACCTGCCCTTTTTGTAGGAAATCACAGAAGTTATTTTGATATAATCATACTTCAGTCTATTCTTTCACGTCCGATTGGTTTTGTTGCAAAGCAGGAATTTAAAAAAGTCCCTCTTTTTCACAATTATATGACTGATATCGGATGTGTTTACCTTGACAGAAAGAATATCCGTGAGGGAATGAAAGCAATAAATCTTGCTACAGATCATATGAAAGACGGACTTTCCATGTGCCTTTTTCCTGAGGGTACCAGAAATCACGGTGAAGGGCTTCTTCCATTTAAAACAGGCGGTTATAGAATTGCTGAACGTGCAGGCAGACCGATTGTACTTGTTTCTATGACAAATACAGGTAAAATTCTTGAAGAAAATGGACATTGTATTATAAAAAGAGCTCACGTCGTTATACATTTCTCTAAGCCTTTTTATCCTCATAGTATGTCTCATGATGATAAAAAGATTTTTTATAATTCTATACCAGATAAAATTACTGAAATGCTTGCATCCGGGCAAGAATCAAAGTAAATTAAATCTGTGAACTGATGCATTTCCTGAATGGATATGTTCAGTTAAATTATTTACAAAAATAAATGAATTCATAACATTTTCATGGAGGTAAAATAATGAATGCATGGATCATCATTCTGATTGTTGTCATAGTAGTTGCTGCAGTTACCGTAACTCTTTATATACTTGGCAACAATATGCAGAAAAAACAGATGGCTCAGAAAGATCAGATCAGTTCCGCTGCTCAGCCAGTAAATATGTTCATAATAGATAAAAAAATAATGCCAATGAAAGATGCCAAGCTTCCAAAACAAGTAATGGATCAGGCTCCAAAACGTTATCAGAAAGCAAAGCTCCCTTTTGTAAAGGTTAAGATTGGTTCTCAGGTAATGACTCTCATTTGTGATGAGGCTATCTATTCAGAAGTTCCGCCACACGGTGAAATTAAAGGTATGGTCAGTGGTATTTATCTGACCCAAGTTAAAACTCTTCATAAAGGAGCTAAGAAAGCTCTTGTTGAATCGGAATTTGATGAAAACGGTAAAAAGAGAAAGAAATCAGCCCGTGAGAAAATGATTGAACGACAGGCAAAATATCAGGATCAGCTCAACTATGAAAGAGCGGTAAAACAATCCAAAGCTGAAAAGAAACGTTTAAAAACTGAAGAAAAGAAAAAATCCGATCGTGCAAAGAAAATTGTCGATTAAGTTTTTAATTGATTTAAACAATTTATTTAAAACGATTGATTAATAACACCTTATTAATATCTTATCATTAAGCAAATAAAATCAAATAAAAAAAGAGGTATTTTACTCATGAAAAATCATACTTTAAAAGATTCAAACATAAACTTTTTTATGAGTTTTATACCTCTTATTTTATTTTATGTGATTATGTTCTTTTCGTATTTTGCTTCATTTTTATTGACCGTAATTTTTTCAAAGCAATCTTTGACTGAATCATCGGGAACCGTAGATAACGGAATTTATGGTTGCCTCGAATATTCTCTAGCTATTCTTATTTTCGGTTATTGGGTTTTAATAAAAAAGAGTCATGAAAAATCTGGTGATTTTTTAAATCAAGCAGCAAGCAACAGTCATATCAGAATATATATCAGTGAAAATTTTCTAAAAATCATTTTATGTATTATATTTTTATTGGTAATTGCTTTTTCATTTGAAGGTTTTACCGACAGTATAATAGCAATTCTATCTGCATCTTTCCCGAATTTTTTTAAAAGTTATTCAGTGATGATAACGAGTGTCACGAAAAGTCCTTCTATACTTAGATTTATTTCTATTGTATTTCTTGCTCCGATTGCTGAAGAACTTTGTTTCCGCAAAGTCACTCTTGAATATGCAAAGCTCTCTATTGGCACTATTCCTGCAATAATTCTTGAGTCTCTTCTTTTTGCTGTCTATCACGGAAATATAATTCAGGGAGTTTATGCTTTTATTGCCGGAATTCTTTTAAGCGGACTTATGCTTCATTTTAAATCTGTTATTCCTGGAATTTTCTTACATATAATGATCAATTTCAGTGCTTACATTTTCCCATCAGCAGTTATCTCAACTAAAAATGGTGCCATAATTACCGGCACCATTTCACTGATAGTTCTTATTCTCTTTACTGCCCTATTGTTTTCCCGTAAGGGTGTCTTTCAAATGCCATCTCAATCAGATCATTAACATATTCATGCATCGGATGACCAGCATCTTTCATGATCATAGGATACATACTGATTCCCGTATGTCCTGGAATTGTGTTGATTTCATTAAATACAACTCTGTTTGTTTCATTTTCCAAAAAGAAATCAACTCTGGCAAATCCAAATCCATCACAGGCACGATAAATTTTAAGTGCTGCTTCCTTTAATTCTTCAGTTTTTCCTTCAGGCAAATCCGGTCCTATAACAGTTTTTGATTCAGCATTATTATATTTCGCATCATAATCATAAAATTCCGCAGCTGCCAGCACTTCACCTATTCCTGCTGCATATGCTTTCATTCCATGCCCAAATACTGCACATTCGACCTCACGTCCGCTTATTGACTCTTCTACAAGAATTTTTGCATCATGCTGAGAAGCCTTTTTTAATCCATTTATCAATTCTTCTCTATTGTGTGCCTTTGTAATTCCTACTGAAGAACCTGCACACGAAGGTTTTATGAATACCGGATATTTACGTTCAGACTCAATTTTACTTATAACTGAATTCATATCAGAAAGTTCTTCTCTGTAAACAGGTACAAATTCTGCCTGCTGAATTCCCTCACGAGCTGCAATAACTTTTGTGAAAAATTTATCCATTGTCACAGCAGATGACAAATGTCCACATCCGACATACGGAAGATGCGCCAGTTCAAAAAGTCCCTGAATAGTTCCATCTTCTCCAAAAAGACCATGCAAAACAGGGAACGCAACATCAACGGTTATTTTTTTTACTATATTATTCTCATGTATCAAAATCAGTTCATGCCTTGTGTCTGGAGTAAGCACTGCTCTTATATTTTCTTTTTCCCATGATCCGTCTATTATATTTTCAATTCTATCTGTATAAATCCATTCACCTGATTTTGTTATTCCTACCATAAAAACATTATATTTATCAGATGATACTGACTTTATAACAGTAGCTGCAGATACGCACGATACATCATGCTCACTTGACTGACCTCCAAAAACCACGAGAAGATTTTTCATTTTATACTGCTCCTTTATGTCAAAATTTTATGTTGTTCCATTCCCGATACACACTGATGTATAATACACCTTTTTAACACCAACTTCCATAAGGGCGCATGTGCATGCTTCTATCGTTGCACCAGTTGTATATATATCATCAACAAGCATTACTTTTTCAGGGATTTGCCTTATATCATATTTAATATGTTCAAAACCGTTTTTAGTTTTTTTTAATTTACGGATTTTTCCGAAATCACATGAAAATGCCTTGCTTAAAATTTTTTCTCTTTCCTGCGGTCCAAGTGTTTTGAGAGGCATAGTATCACTTCTTCTTTTTAACAAATGTGTACAAACCTTTATACCTGTTTCGTCCGAAATTGCATCTGCAATGATTTCAGCCTGATTATATCCTCGTTTTTTCATTTTTCTATCAGATACAGGAACCGGAATCAATACATCTATTCCTATTCTTTGGAAAATGTCTTTATATCTGTTTGCAATTTTATATCCAAAATAATTTGCAGTATTCTTCTTTCCATGGTATTTCATTCCTGCAATAGCATCTGTAACAGGTGACACATATTCTAGAAGAGGATAACCTGAAACATATTTTCGAGCATATTTCTGACAGTCCATGCACATTTCTTCTGTCTCTGATTCGATTTCTCTGCCACATTTAAGACACCTTGGCTCTTTTATATACATAAGTTCCGATTCACATTCGCTGCATATCCCATCATCTCCAAATGCAAGAATTTCTTCACACAATGCACATCTCTTTGGAAACAGAAGATCAATCACAATATTCATCTTCTGATCTTTTATTAATGAATCAAGCAATATCTATTTCCCCCCCGAATCTATCACATTTATCGAATTCATTACATCAATCAAACCCTTTACGTCAATCAAACCAATCATATTCATCAAATTCATCATCAGGTGCATTTTCATCTGTACTGTCATTTATAATATTTCCTGTTTTTTGAAGATTATCTGTCTCTTCTATCCTTTTCTCTATTTCAACAAGTCTGATATCAAAACTTGTATATCTTTTTTGTTCATTTATATTATCTATCATTTCGTTGACACGACGATAATCTCCTACAATTGCAACAATTTTCCTTGCACGTGTTATTGCAGTATAAATAAGATTTCTATTAAGAAGTTTAGGAGGTCCGCCAAGAAGCGGTATTATAACTGCCGGATATTCACTTCCTTGCGATTTATGAATAGTTATTGCAAAGGCATGTTCAAGTTCATCAAGTGAATTATAACTATATTCAGATACTCTTCCGTCATCAAAAAGTATAATTACTTTTTCATCAAAATCATTAATTTTTTTTATTACTCCCATATCTCCATTAAATACTCCAACACCTTCATCTGTAATTATCCCATCTTTATTTTCAATATGCCATTCTTGTTTATAATTGTTTCGAATCTGCATGATTTTATCACCTTCGCGAAAAATTATATCTCCAAACCTTTTCTCTGCTTTTGCAGCAGCTTCAGGATTTAGTTCCTGCTGAAGTTTTTTATTCAGTTCTTCTACACCAAGAGCATATTTTCGCATAGGCGTCATAACCTGAATATCCTGCTGCGGAATATGAAAATAGTTTGGAATCCTTGTTTTTATCAATGATTTCACTATTTCTGTAATTTCTGCAGCATCAATACTTGGAAAAAAGAAAAAATCCGAAGAATTATTATTGACTTCCAGATGTTCTCCATTTCTTATTTTGTGAGCATTCCCGACAATAGAGCTCTCTTCTCCCTGTCTGAAAATACGATTCAGCTTCGTAACAGAGAAACATTCACTGCTTATTATATCTGCCAATACATTCCCTGCCCCAACTGATGGCAGCTGATCCGTGTCTCCTACCAGTACAAGGCGCGTGCCATCCGGAATTGCCTTTAATAAATTTAGAAACAACATACTGTCAATCATTGACGCTTCATCGATTATTACTGCACCGCATTCAAGAGGATTTTCCTCATTACGAACAAAACTATATATCGTCCCTTTGCCATCTGGTGCCGGTATCCCGGAAAATTCCAGCATTCTATGAATTGTTTTTGCCTCATACCCTGTAGATTCATTTATTCTTTTTGCAGCACGTCCGGTTGGAGCTGCAATAAGAGTTACAATACCTGCGCCAATAAAATATTCAATAACCGCTCTTATTATAGTGGTTTTACCTGTTCCAGGTCCTCCTGTAATCACAGCAACTCCAGATCTGATTGAATTTTCAATTGCTGTTTTCTGTTCAGGTTCAAGTGTTATATTTTCATTTTTTTCTATATGTTCAACAGCTTTGTCAAGTGCATTTTCATCTATCTCAAATTTCATTTTCAAATCCATAAGTTTTTCTGCACTTGCATTTTCAACATAATAATTCCGCCGCAGATACACCGCATTTTCGGAGCATACTTTTTTCACTACAACTTTTGAATCCATCTCAAGTGCCATAATTGAATTGTGCAATTCATCAGAAAATGATTCAAAATCCATACTGTCATCAGTCAAAAGATGATATGTCGAATTTGTCAGCATTTCTTCCGGCACATACATATGCCCTTCTTCCTGAAATTGTCTGAGCTGATAAAGAACTGCAGACTTTACACGAAATTCCGAGTTCATCTGAATTCCGGATTTCATAGCAATTTCATCTGCTTTTTTGAAACCAACTCCTTCAACACGATCTGCTATTTCATAAGGATTTTTCCGTACTACCTGATAAACAGTATCTCCGAATTCTTTATATATCTTTATAGCAAGTTTTGTACTTATTCCATATCCCGAAAAAAACATTACAACATTTCTGAATGATCTGTTTTCCTGATAGTATAGAGCTATCCTCTCCGCTGCTGTTTCAGAAATACCTTTAACTTCTGCAAGTCTTTCAGGTTCTTCATCAATAATACGAAGTGTATCTGACTTGAATTTTTTTATAATTCTCTTCGCAAGAGCCTCTCCTATTCCTTTTATCGCTCCCGACCCAAGAAATCTTTCTATACCCTCTATATCGTCCGGCATAGAAAGCTCAAACGAATTCATCTTAAACTGAATATCATACTGCTGATGATGAACATACTCTCCATCCGCCTGAATATACATCCCCTCTGCAATGCCTGCTGCCGTTCCTACAAAAACTTCATCGCCTTCAGTTTCCTCAACAACAAAGACCGAATATCCATTATCATCATTTTGATATATGATTTTTCTTATATACCCCTCACGAATCATCTTATATTTCCTCTTTATACCTGCTGCTTTATTTCCATAAAATCAACCTGCCTGTTCCGGTGAAGCACCTGCTATGTGCGCAGCAAAATTTTGCATTGTCCTATAAACAAAATTTCCGGCAGCCTTGAATCATCAAAGCTCCCGGATAATTTTATATTAAATATCAGTTTCCCATCACTTCAAGATAATCCAGATATTTTCCTGTTCCTATTGCAACAACACTTGCCGGATCTTCTGCCGTCATTGTTGTAATATTTGTCTTTTCTTCGATGAGCTGTTCCAATCCATGAAGAAGAGAGCCTCCTCCTGTCAGAACAATTCCACGATCCGCAATATCAGCAGCAAGTTCAGGCGGAGTTTTTTCAAGCACAGAATGTATACCGTCAAGTACCTGCGCTACAACGTCCCTTAATGCTTCCTCCGTCTCATCAGAAGTAATTGTGACCTTTTTAGGAAGACCTTCTACGAGATCTCTTCCGCTGACATCCATCGAAATATTTTCCGGACGTTTATAGCATGTTCCGACATTTATCTTGATTTCTTCTGCCGTTCTGGTTCCTATAAGCATGTTGTAACGTTTTCTCATAAAACGGATAATTGCTTCATCAAAATCACCACCGGCAACTTTCAATGAACTTGTAATAACAGGACCACCCATTGAAATTACGGCGATATCAGTTGTACCGCCACCAATATCAACTATCATATTTCCAATTGGTCTTGCAATATCTATTCCTGCACCTATTGCAGCAGCTATAGGTTCCTCTACAATTGTAACAAATCTCGCTCCTGCATTATATGTAGCATCTTCAACAGCTCTTTTTTCGACTTCAGTCGCTCCACTTGGTACACTTATTGAAATTCTTGGACGTCTCCCAAAGAAATTATGCCCGATTGCTTTTCTGATAAAATATTTAAGCATTCTTTCTGCTTTTGTATAATCAGATATAACACCTCTCTCAAGCGGGCTCACAGCAACAAGATTGCCAGGAGTTCTTCCAAGCATAAGACGTGCCTCTTCTCCAAATTCTACAATCTTATCTGAATCTTTATCATAGGCAATCACTGCAGGTTCATTTAATACAACCCCTCTGCCCTTTATATATACAAGTATATTTGTTGTTCCTAAATCAATTCCTATGTCAAGACTAGCCAAATTTCAAGTCCTCCTACAATTCCGACGTTTGAGAAAGTATCATAAGATCAACGGATTCTTCCTCTTTCCACGTCATTTTTATCTGTGTTACATCATAATTTGCACTGAGTGCATCTATGTATCTCTGAAAATGAATCACCTTTTGAGAATGTTCACCTTTTTCCTGACTTAAAAATTCCTCATATTCTCTGTCAAGGGAAGGTATTATTCGGGTGCTGTCAAGACCTACTACATTCTCTCCAAGTTTATCTATGAAAAATTGATTCATATAAATTATTTTCCCGGTTTTCCTGCTTCTTATAAATGCACTTGTTCCCAATGAATCCAATATATATGTAATAAGCTTTGCCGATCGACTGCTATTATGATTTTCAAATGACTTTCTCAGCATTAGGTCTCTCGAATAAAGTCTCGCAACTTCTTCTGCAAGTTTCTTCTCAGAGTGAGTCCACTCACGTTCTTTTGTATTCTCTATAAACACTAACCGTCCCTGATATTTTCCGAAAAACCTTATTGGATAAACCATAACAGCTCTTGCATTTCCACGGAAGATTTCAACACGCATACGGTTCGTCATAGATAGTCTGTCTATGGAAATACCTCCGTCTTCAATCTGTTTACGCATCTCTCCATTATAATGATCATGACTCCAGCCAAAAACATTCTCAGCCTCTTCACGGTTTCCGCTTTTACACCAGAAATCCTTAATCTCCATCACCTCTGGATTATCTGAAGACATAGCATAATGAACAATATAATCAATGTCGAGCAGTTTGCCTATTTCTTCAAAAGCCTTTTCAAAGCTTTTACTTTCATTCTCACGCATAAGATATTCCGACATATGCGAAAGCGTCTCCTTCTGCTGAATCTCATAAATCAAAGCATTTTTTGTCTTTTCCTGATTCTCCGTTACACCACTCTTCTTATAAAGTTTTGTGATAAGCTGCGAAAGACCTTTAGCTATATCAAACTGCCTCTTATATGCTTTATAAAGATTCTGTGCCTGAAGTTCTGTATACGCATACAGAATCCATGTTGCATAATAAACTCCGCATACATAAATAGGTGCGGCAGCAAGCCGGCTGTCAGCATTTCCATCATCTATCTCTGAAAAATAAGCCTCTTTACTGTCAACAAGACTGTTCTTAATATCTTCATATATTTCCTTGTATTTATTGTTCTCAACCATTGAATAGAACTCACCGAAATAAGACTTAGGTCCCGATGGTTCTGTAAGTTTTTTCCCGTTTACATCAACAACAATAGAATAAACTCCGCTTAACGATGCGAATTGTTTTGTCAATATATCTATACCAGAGGATGCAAAAAATTCCGGAGTTATATGAAAACTGTTATCCGTTTTATCATCCTGCCCGTTTAATGGTTCTTCAATCTTTTCATCAATCTCTTTTATTGAAGGAGATACACATGCTTCCTCCCTGACAATATATTCAACTTTAGCAAAAAACTCCGTACTTTCAAGAAAGCACACATCAGCATTTACGTTATAAATTCTGCCATCGTCTCCAACAATCCGAAGTCCATATGCAAAATTTTTGCGATTCTCAAAAGATATATTAAGTGCATCTTTAAATTTATCTCTGTCTTCCGGATGTATATAATCAGTAAGCAGCCTGAGTCCATTCATCAGCGCATTGGCATTCACTCCATACTGAACAAGATTAGGAGAGGTATAAAGAAGTTTTTGATGCGTTGATTTTCCAACAAACGAATAGGAACATACTGCGATCACACATCCGACTTTTTCTATTGCCGCTTTCAAATATTGTTCTTCCTGATTCATAAATTCTCCCCCTCTCTCCTATATATAAGAATGCTTAAAATGGGGACATAGCGTATCCGCATGTCCCCGGAAATAAATTGTTTTACTCAGCATCCGCTGATGCTGAAACATCAGAAAATGCATCCGCAGCAATTTTCGTTGTCTTTGCAACTGCTTCATTCACATTATCAAGTGAGGAAGAAAGCTGCTCCATAAAAAGCTGAATTGATTCAAATTCGTGCTTTACAGCTGTACGATTATGCTGAATTTCTTCACGGTTCTTTCTCTTCAAATCTGCGCACTCTCTGGCAGTCTGTTCTTTAAGTTCACTGCATGCTGCCTGCGTAGCCGCTGTAAGCTGATCTGCTTCTTCATTTGCCCTTCTCTTAAGGCTCTCCGCTTCAGCATATGCTGCTTCTTTCTTTTCCTGACAATTTGACTGAGTTTCAATCTGAAGTTTTTGACATTCTGCATCAGTACTGCTCTTTAACATATCACACTGTGTCTTTGTATCATCAAGAAGTTTCTGACATGACTCCTGTGTTTCTTCTTTTAGCTGTTCACACTTTGCAGTTGTTTCTCTCGCAAGTGTATCAGCTGATTCACGAGCACCAAGAAGTGTTCTTGAAATAGATTCATATTTTCTGGCTGCATCATTTTCCTTATCCCTATATGAATTGACTTCATCCTGCAGTCTTTTAAGTTCTTCTTTCTGCTGATCATTTGCCTGTCTGAGCTCATCTATCGCTTTCTTCATATCTTCGTTATTTTTACTGCGAATCTGTTCAAGATCCCTGACTGAAACAGAAAGTTTTTCAATTGCTTCCTTATGCTTTGCAATCTGACTCTCATAATCTTGCTGCATTTCCTCAATATAAGCTTCTGTAGCTGCCCTGTCGTAACCGCCAAATGATGCTTTCTTTATTTCAAGTTCCATTTTTCTCCCCTTTCACGACCGAATGTCGCACACGAAAGTTGTATATTTACGCGAAGATTATAACACATCATTATCTTTTCTGCTACTGTCTTATTACTACATTTACTTTGTTTTTTCTGTGTCCTCAGTATGTCAAAACAATCAAAGGTGTGTTATACTCATTAAAAATTTATTAAATACTTTTGGAGTTTTACAATGAAATCAAAAAAGAATTCAATTAATATAAAATTTATTTCAATTTTCATCGCTGCGGCATTGATTACATGCCTGTTCACAGGATGCAGCAATAGTAAATCAAAACTTTATTCATCTTATGTGAATAGTCTTATTGCGGCAAATTATATCGGCGCTGAAGATGAATATAAAAAGATGACCGGTGCGGACTCAACTGATATTGATGCAATGTATCTGGAAAATGTAACACGTCTTGCAAACAACCTTGCCGACTTTTATGACTTAAACATTTCATCAGACAAAGAACTTGCACCAAAAATGGTTGATATTGCAAAAAAAATTTACAGCCGCACAAAATATGAAACATCGCCCGCAAGAACAGACAATAATATCTATTATGTTGACATAACAATTTACCCAATTGATATTCTGAATCAAGTAAATTCTGAGGTTTCATCCTATATTGATAATTTCAATTCTCATGTTGCAAACGGTGATTATAATAATTATAAGAAAGAAGATTACGAACACGAATATGCAAGCGGCATTATGGACATCCTTGACAAAGGTGCCGATAATATCACATACAGAACCCCTGAAAAAGTAACAGTACGTATAATAGAAACTAAGTCATCCTACTACATAGGAAATGAAGATTTTGAAGCAATCGACTCTGCAATTATTCCTTCAAGCGCCGTTGCGGATGCGTCTGCAACAGATGCATCTGCAACAGATTCTTCTGCAACCGTTCATTAACTTTCTGAGTTTTCAAGTAACTGATTTAATTATATTTTCCATTTAAATAAGCGGCTTATAGCCGCTTATTTACGTTTTCAAAACGCTTTTATTTCATTTACGTGATTGTTTTTTCTGTTCCTTTTATAAACTCCTCAGTCTCAAAAACACCATCCCTTTACGGGGTGTTGTAACTCACTTTACTTTTCAAAATTTTTTCACTATCTTTCATCAATCGGAATATATTCTTTCTCTTTCATTATGCTCTTATATGCCGGTCTTATGATTTTATCTACATTCACTAGTTCTTCAATTCTATGTGCGCTCCATCCTGCTATACGTGCGGCAGCAAAAATAGGTGTAAACATTTCAAGCGGAATTTCAAGCATATTATAAACAAAGCCCGAATAGAAATCTACATTTGCTGCGACGCCTTTATAAATATGTCTTGTTTCAGCAATAGTTTCAGCTGCGATTTTCTGAACTGAATTATAGAAAATGTAATCATTCTTTCTGCCTTTTGCTTCCGCAAGCTTCTCGACAAAAGTCTTAAATATCTCTGCTCTTGGATCACTTAGTGAATAAACGGCATGTCCCATACCATAAACAAGTCCCTTTTTGTCAAAGGCTTCCTTATTCACAATTTTCCTGATATATGCTCTCAGTTCATCCTCATCATTTACATCCGAAACATTTGCCCTTATATCATTCATCATCTCAACAACCTTAATATTCGCTCCTCCATGCTTTGGTCCCTTTAATGAACAGAGTGCCGCTGCTACTGTTGAAAATGTATCACTTCCTGATGATGTTACAACTCTTGTTGTAAATGTAGAATTATTTCCGCCGCCATGTTCCATATGAAGCAGAAGTGCAATGTCAAGAGTTTCTGCCTCTATTTCTGTATAATTCTGATCACGTCTTAACATTCTGAGTAAATTTTCAGCTGTTGAAAGTTCACGGCTCGGGCGGTGAATATACATACTGTCTTCATTTATTGAATAATTATATGCATGGTATCCATATACAGCGAGCATCGGCATAACAGCAATCAGCCTTATACATTGATAAAGCTGTGTTTCAAGTGATTGATCATTTATAAATTCATCATAATTTGCAAGTGTAAGAACACTCTTCGTAAGTGAGTTCATGAGGTCTTTGGAAGGTGCCTTCATGATTACATCACGTGTAAAATTTGACGGCAGTTCTCTGTATGCTGACAATACATTGCGGAACTTTATAAGTTGTGCATCATTAGGCAGTTCCCCAAACAGAAGCAGATACGCCGCCTCTTCAAAAGCATCATGTTTACCTCTCTTAAGTGCCCCATTCACAAGTTCTTCAACCCTGTAGCCACGGTACCAGAGTTTGCCTTCACATGGCACTTCTACTCCATCTTTATCTTCGAATGCTTCTATCTTGGATATATTTGTTATACCCGCAAGAACACCTTTTCCATTCAGGTCACGGAGTCCTCTTTTTACACCTAACTGTTTAAATAATTCAGGATTGATCTTATCATCTTTATTTATTAAGTCGACATATTCTTTAAGTTTCAATTTTTCGTTGTACAGCATATATATCTCCTTTACTCCAGTTGTTATTTTACATATCAGTTTACGGGTTATATATTGCACTGCTGCTTTGTTTCAAATAATAATCATTCAACTGTAACTGATTTAGCAAGATTTCTTGGTTTGTCAACATCAAGCCCTTTTGCATCTGATGTATAATATGCAATAAGCTGCAATATTATGGCAATTGAGAAAACCGACATTACTGCATTTTCATCTGGGATAACAATCTGTTTATCACATATTTCTGTGCTCTCCATATGATTATCATGACTTATCAAAATAACATATGCACCTCTTGATTTCACCTCTCTTACATTTGAAATTACCTTTGCATAAACATGTTCCTCTGTTGCAATAGCTATAACCGGTACATTTTCAGATATAAGAGCAATTGTACCATGTTTCAGTTCTCCTGCCGCATATGCTTCTGCATGAATATATGATATTTCCTTTAGTTTCAGCGCAGCCTCAAGACTCATTGTATAATCAACACCTCGACCTATATAAAAAAGGTCTGATGCTGTTTTTATATTATTTGCAATATTTTTTATCTGATTTGCATTTTCAAGAGTCTTTTTCATCAGTTCTCCAACACCTTGAAGTTTATTTATAAAATTACGCACTTCACTTTCGGACTTGATTTTCCTGACAAGTGCAATTCTTGCCGCCAACAGATAAAATGCTGAAATCTGTACCGTGTATGCTTTAGTACTTGCAACTGCAATTTCAGGTCCTGCATGGGTATAAAGTACATAATCAGATTCCCTTGCTATTGTTGAACCTTTTACATTCACAATAGAAAGTACAGTACTTCCTTTTTTCTTTGAAAGCCTGAGCGCTTCCAATG